>CAZNMO010000012.1:34154-41417 GCA_964574195.1 uncultured Clostridiaceae bacterium
TCAATCAAACAGAGAATGTCGACTCTGAAGGGACTCCATACTTAATTGGTAGGAGATCCAGGACAATTCAGGAAGGAGATAAGAGTACAATTGTTCCAATAGGCTATGGTATTACCCCATTCCTACGTTTGCATTCAGTTCTTACAAAGGCAATCGCACATTTTGGATATACTCTCGAGAATAACTTTTTGGCAAATGAACAGTTCAAGAACCTGTGTTTGCTTAATAATTGTGCTGATACAGTAGTTATTAACAGAGTTGAATACTCTCAAATAGTTCCAAATATCACAATACAAGACCTACTTGATGTAGTGAGATTGAAGTTTTGCTGTGAATTCATCCCGAATGAAACAACTAAGACAGTATGGATATCATTTTTTAAAGATCAGTTATCCTTTATACCAAATATTGACCTTAGCCAGGTGAAGGTAGGTGACTTCGAGTATGATCTTCCTTCATTTGCCCAAGTCGTACTTGGCCAGGATACTTCAATAGAAAATGCTGCGCCGGAAACAGAAACGCTTGAGAAGTTTATCGAGAAGTACAAGTTTGTAGGTGCAGTCAATGAAGCGGAATTTGCCAATCCGGCTGTTGTAAGCCGATATAATGCGGTCTTAAGACTTGCTGAAGGTAGGTTTTATTCCGTAGAGTTTGATGGCATAAACACCAGAAAAGAACCGGTAGGATCTGCATTCTTTGGATACAACAAAGCCGGTGAGTTAACACCTCAGGAGATTCAGATGAAAGATACAGCTGTTCCAATCGTTCAAGTTGGTGATCTTGCCATATTAATGCCATTTGTGGGAAACATTCTGCATCTAAATACAGCAATTAAAGAAAAGTCAGGTGAGACAAAAGAAGAGAAAAAAGACTCTTCAAAATATGCAATGCTTTGTTTTGCCAAGTTCAATTCATCAGGATTTCTTCAGACATGTTATGGATCTCCATTTAACTACGATAACCAAGGACTGAAAGATGGTGATTTTAGTTTGCAGACATGGGGACCTGATGGCATTTTCAATAAGTTCTATAAAGAAATGGACTCCTTTTATAGACACTCAAATATGATTATTCATTCCGATATGCTTTTAACGGAATCGCAGAAAAATGGAGTGTCAGAAATTGAGCCGGTAATTATCAATAACCAGGTGCTGTTACCGGATACTATTGCATACACTGTAGGAAGAAGAATTCAGAAAAAATGCATTTTTAGAACGCTCAAGTTGTATGAACCATACAATATTGAAGAAGAGCAGTCAATACCTGTGATTTCTGTTGATCATACTTCTGCTTTGTATTTCTGGGATTATAAAGACAACAGTTCGACAATCATTCCTCCTTCTGAGGGGTTGGATGACTATAACTTCAGGCTGGATGGAGAGATTCTTCAGCCTTCAATTGCTCCATCAGAGCAACAATACCTGGATAGTCAACAAGGGGTCATATTTTTTGAGAATTCAGTTGCAATTGTAATTGAACATTATGTCATGGGCAATCTGGTTGAACAGATACCTTCCTCAATTAATTATTGGTATACAGTAGCTGCTAAATAATGTCCTTTGAATATGATGAGTATAAAGAGATTTTTGTAATGAATTATGGCAACAATACTACAACAACCTGATCAATATAGCTTCGCCGGTAATATCAAAAATATTATCGTTACAACAGAGGCCAGAATCATTTTCAAACTGAAACATGATTCAGAAATCTTATTTGAATCTTCATATGATCCAGATCTGAATGATAAGGTTGAGATTGATATCAAAAAGATTATTCAGGATGTTCTTACTTCTGATATCCCAGTTGTAGGTGAAGTTACAACAAGAGATTTCTCTTCGTTTAGCTTTATTATTGACGAAGGTGCAGAGCAATTTTTCTATGCTTTTGAAGGAGGAGTAGACACAATAATAGATTCATCCTGGTTTGCAGAAAATTTTCTGACCTGGCAGCCACAAACATCTTATGTTACATGGAGTCAGCCTCAATTTTTAAGTTACATCGCACTACAGGTCTGTAATTTAAAAATCAAAGGTTATTTTTCAGATGGGACAGATCTGACTGTTTCATTTGGGGCATTTACAGCCAATAAAATCAATACAGCGAATCTTCAATATTCATCATTGCCTTCAAAATTTGCTGGCAAACAGCCTCAATATGTTGATGTTTGGACAGAGGATGCACAAGGTGCAAGATTGTCTTATATACAGAGATTTGTTCTTAAAAATTCATCTACAGATGACAATAGTTTTCTATTTAAAAACTCCCTTGGTGGCTGGGATTCAGTTATTTTTTCAGGGACTTTAAAGAATGAATCTTCATCAGATGTAAAGACCTTTTCCCAGGAAGATACAACGAATGAATACCAGGTTGATCTGATTGAGAAGTACTCTAAGAATACTGGATATTTCCTTTCTGAGAAGCATCGTATTTGGATTTCAGAGTTCTTCAAGACTAGTGAACGATATTATCTTTCTCAAAGAGGATATTTTGAAAAGCTTACGGTATTATCATCAACTATAAACTCTCAAAAGAGTAACCCAAGTTCGTATAACTTCACATTCAGTTTATCCCGAACAACAAAGTATCTCAATTTGTCTAGGGTAGAATCTCCGGAGTCACCTCTTGAAATTGTAGATCCAACTGGAGACCTTTTTTTTTTAGCTCCCCGTCTCTCTGAGTTCCCTACAGCTGAGTTTGTTGATGAATTTTTGCTGCCTGTGCAATCTCCGTTTGTGCAGTCCTGGATGAAAATGAGCCTTGGTGCATTCAGAAATAGCATCCTGGATTCGATTTCTGACATTACTTCACCATTGGCCCACACTCACACTTGGGAGAGCATTACAGGAAAGCCGGTAACCTTCACTCCATCGGCACACAACCATACATGGGACAGCATCCAGGAGAAGCCGTTGTTTTTTGCACCATCGGCACACAGCCATTCATGGGATAGTATCCAGGAGAAACCTCTTTCTTTTACTCCATCAGCTCACAATCACACCTGGGATAGTATTCAGGATAAACCAGCATCTTTTACGCCTTCAGCTCACAGTCATGCAATTTCTGGAGTTGCAGGCTTGTCTGATGCACTTTCTGGCAAGGAGCCTGGTCTTGGCAACCCGGTAACAGATGGCCAGATACTATCGTCAACAGTTGCCGGAGTACGCAGCTGGGTGAATAGATATGTTTTACCGGTAGCAACTGCTGCAATTCTCGGTGGTGTAATGATAGGAACAGGAATAAGTGTCAGTGCCCAGGGATTGATATCGCATTCTGATTTTTCAGTAGAAACAGGAATAGGAGGTACCCTTGGCCATATCAAGTCATCTGAAAGAAGTACCTGGAATAACCACATAATAGATACGTCATCTCATCTCTCTGCAGATGAACGCACTTATTTCAATAAGCTGAAGACCTATTTTCTATTTGCTGCAGATAACTCATCTGTCCGGACTACTATTAATTTCTATTCTGAATCAGGGGTATCCTGTTTTGGTATTGGTCCGGCCGGTTCTGGAGGCGGTTCTTCTGTAAATGTGATTGACAATCTGATATCGACTTCAACCACTGAGGCACTGTCTGCTAACATGGGCCGATACCTCAGTAACCTGGTAGCTTCAAAATCAGACACCGGCCATTCGCATACTTGGGAGTCAATAACCGGAAAGCCGGTGACTTTTGCTCCGGCTGCACATACACATGACTTGTATGCTCTTGAAAGTCACAACCACAGCGGAACTTATGCTCTTATAGGAGGCAGTCCAACGCAGGGCTTTCAAGTTGCTGGTATTTACCTACCGGCCAACAATACGGGATTTATTTGGGGTTCTACTAATGGGGGATTAGTTCAAATTAAATCAAATAGCTCAACAGCAGATAGGTGGGCTAGGATTGGTATATCCACTTATGATGGTCAATGGCTTGGAGGTATGACTATTAACAATGACCTAACTGCAACATTCTCTTCTACTGTATCATCTTCGGGATATACATCAACAGGTGCATTTGTTTTTTCAGCTTATCAAGACCTTGCATGGAATGGTGGTTGGAGCAATAATGGGACTGTGATTGTTGGTACAGCAAGTGGTTTACAGATATACCCAAAAGGAGCATCCTTCACAGGCGATGTTTATATAAATGGGAGCATAGTATTAAACGCTTCTAATTACTCTTCTTACGCTTCCCCACTAGGCCATAACCACTCAGGCGTTTACGAACCAATAAATGACACAATTTTTAAATCAAGAGGGGGAGTTTCTAATATTGACACCTCAATAAGTAATGGCTATTACGAAGCATTTGATATTGTAGGAAGTCCAGCTGCTTCTTATGGTGCTTTATTGAGTTTCCAAACATATTATAAGATGCAATTTTATGCTTCTTTTGATGGGTCAACTCTCCATTATAGAGTTAATGACACTACGACTTGGAAGCCTTGGAGAAGAATTTGGCACGATGGTAACCTTACTCATAATCTCAATGCGGGGAATTTACCTTATTGGAATGGTACTACACTTTTAAATAGTGGTATATCATATAGTAGTGGTAACGTTTATTCAAATGGTAGAACCTTCATAACAGATGGAACTAACTATATTTCAATAGGCCAATGGGATGGGGTTAATAATAGAATCGAAGGCGTTAATAGACCAATTTATATTACATCTTACACAGATGGAGTTAAAATGGGATATGCGGGTAATGTCGATTTTACTATAGACTCTACAAGAAGAGTAAACATTTTGGGAGGGCTTGAAATTAATAATAGCCAATATGGGTTTAGACTAAATGAACCGGGCTATGGATATTGGACTTTTCACTCTATTTTTTCTTACAGTAATACAGACTTATATTTTCGCTCGAATGGGACTACTCGAGCAATGTTTAACGCAAACGGTAATTTCGGATTAGGTTATGAAGGAGTGATTGACTACAAGTTAAAGGTGAATGGAAGTGGATACTTCGATACTACATTAAAAATAGGCAGTGTTTGGGAATTTGCCTCAAACGGAGTATTTTATTGGGGGTCTACTAAAGGAGCATTAACTTGGGACACTGGTTACGCTTCAATTCTAGGAGTTTCTGGAAATTACTTAAAAATAGGAGTGAGTGGTTATGCTGAGGCAATAAGAATTGGAGTAAATGGTAAGGTTTCAATGAACTTTGGTTCCGACCAGGCATACCAATTTGCTGTTAATGGTACTTCTTTGTTTAACGATTCAGCATATTTTTGGAATTCTAATGGAGGTTTGCTTATTCGTAATCACGAAAATAATTCTGTTAAGCTTGATAGCTTTTGGAACGACTATTCTGTAAAAGCACTCTCAATTAACTCTAACGGAGGTAGTGTTGTATTTGGCTATACTTCTGATTCAAGGCCAGGATACGGACATTATGAGTTCAATAGCAGCATCTATCTTAATGGATTTTTAATTAATTCGGGAAATCACTATATCAGAGGAGCTGAAAATAAGATTTATTTCGATTCACTTGGTATAGAGAGTAGTCACAGCATAGGGGTTGTAAATAATTATGATTTAAGACTTTTTAATGGCAGAGGTACAGGTTGCAGATTAGATTTAAATAACAACGGCTATGTAGATATTATCGGAGAACTTTACTTGAGAGCAGAAAATCAATGGAGATATTTCGGAAACCCAGCTGCAAGCGGAGGTATAAGAATGGGTGCCGGCAACGGTGCTGGTACTTGGGTTACTGCCTTTGATTTTACAGTATCGGGTAATTGGGTGAGGTCTTACTTGCCATTCCAAGCGATTGACTCAATTACTGCAACCTCTTTTATCGAAACCTCTTCATACCTCAAAGCTGAATCAGTTAAGCTCGGCAATTGGGAATTCAGTAAAAACGGAGACTCCGAGATCTTCATAAAATTAAACGGAAACACCAAGGCGAAAATTAACTCTGCAGGCGATATACTAGCCTATGGCGGAGTTAGCTGCTTTGCATTATAATATATGAATTATGGCACTAAGTAATACAAACATAAGTATCCCACTGGTCGCTTCTACCATAGCAGTTGACTCAGGACACCTTGGTGTTGTGATTGCATCTGCAGCTATTGGAGGGACAAATTCATATATTGAGAAGTATGCTGCATATCTGACCTTGGCATTTTACCTGGAGGAAAACAAAAATGCCCATGCCGGCAGGAATGATGGCTATTTGATTCCGGGAGCAGAGCCATTTTGGAACATGTGGAGCAATAAGATTCCGGCAAGATGGTTCTGTGATGCCGGTAATGGTTTTTCTTTGAACCTTAGATTGCCTCGAAATTCGGAAAACCTAAAAGGCGGATATGAATTCTTCCTAACTGACTTCAGAGGCTATGAGCACAGCAAAAACGTACATGAGAAGCCACTTCTTATGCTTGGTGATCTCTCTATATGGGAGGGCCAGACGATTGATGTAACAGCCCGTTTTGATAAGAAACAACTGGATCTTTCGACCGCGAACAGAACCGGTGGTCCAATAACCCATTATTTACTCCGATTTACAATAGGAGCTACAGATTACATTTCAAACATAATTCCTATTGATAATTCAGGAGTGGATGTCCCAACAGTCCAATTGACACCAGTTGTCAACACTCAGATTACTATCACTCCGTTTCTTCTGCCTACAAATGTAGATACCGGAAGAGTTATGGTGCCTGCAGCATTCTATAGATCAGATGCTCCTGGAGGAACAAATGTGATTACAGTAATAGTTAAGCATTATCCAATTGCTCATATAGACAGCAGCTCAATTTATCAGTTACCACTTTACGATTATCCTTTCGTTGATGATCCCAACTATACTGAAGGGGAAATTGTATTTGTCGATTCAAATGATAATCCAATTGAAGTCAAAATAACCGGCTCCGGAAACCTTGTGACACGTTTGAGAATAAGAGGTGACGTTTATGCTCCTGGTAAGTACTTCAATTTTGCTATGTACCAAAATGGAGTAAAAGTAAGCGGAGATCATCAGGTGCTTGTCCGGTTTGACCAGGTGTTTGCGAACATAACATTTGCTATCAACCTGGCCACAGCTTTAGCCGAGGGTGATGATTTTACAGTAATAGCTACAGAGGTTTAATATTAACACACTTAAAAATAACAATTTAACAAACTTTATTATGGCAATTCAAGTATTGAACAACAGAGCATTGCTGCGATTTCAGGAAGATTTCGCAGACATCAGAGTAACCGCTTCAGCTGAAGTTGAAAGTGGCACTATAAAACGCCTCACAAATGGTGCTGT
>CAZNMO010000013.1:0-40183 GCA_964574195.1 uncultured Clostridiaceae bacterium
TTTGAAAGGTGAGGAGGACATCGCTCCTCCTCAGCCGGAGCCTTTCACAAACTTCTTTACTTACATCGCATCATCTACTTATGAGGCTCTATACTTTGGATCTGCTCAGTAAAAAAAGCGTTTCTTTTCAGAAACGCTCTAAATAAGCCTAGCAGCAGGATTTGTACTCCGATGGAGTTACCCCTGTGTATTTTTTGAATATCTTTGAGAAATAGTGTGCATCCTTTATGCCTACCAGCTCCGCTATCTCATAGGTCTTGTAGCTGGAGTCCCTCAGATACTCCTTGGCCTTTTCTATCCGTACCTCATTAAGATAGTCCACATAGTTCTTGCCCAGTTCCTTGGTAAACATCCGGCTAAGATAATATATGCTCACATATGTGTGCTCCGCCACATCGTTCAGGGTAATGGGTTCGCTGTAGTTCTGCCTTATATATTCCATTGCCTTCTGCAGGGTGGAGTTTATCGTCTTTCTGTTGAAGCTGTTTATTCTGCCTGCAATATTCAGGGACAGGTCTTCTAGTATGTTGTTCAACTCTATAAAGCTCTCACATTGGTCAAGGACCCCGAAAAGCTCCGTTATTCCCTTGCTGTTGATGTTTTCATCATCCAGCTTCATGGTGGTAGGCAGGGAATAGATCATGTTTATGGTGTTCCAGTAGAATTTCTTGATGCTCTCTCTTTCGATCTTGCATTCATTGATGCACTTCATGATGTCCTTCAACACTAGGGCAACACTTTCACCGTTCCCTGACCGTACCTTCTGGACCAGTACCTTCTCATAATGCTCCAACATTGAGAAGTCGGTAGATTTGTAAAAGGATTTCAGGTCGTCATACAATATGACTGTATTTTTGCCCATGTAGAATTTATAATCAAGAGCTTCCAAGGCTTCCTTGGTCTTGTCTGCCAGCTCCATTGCACCCTTGCCGCCGGTACTGATAGATATTGTCACAGTAAAGTTGAAGCAGCTCCTCACAAGCTCCTGCAAGCTGACTGCATCCTTGTACAGTGTGCCGAAAATATCTCCTTCAGTCGCTTCCCTGGGCTGTATTATGAACAGTATTGTCCGGTTGTTGATGGGGACATCTACTATCATAAAGCTGGCGCCCAGCATTTCCTGGAAGGTGTTGATTATGCCGAACTGATAAAGATACTTCTCGTATTGGCTTTTCAAGTTTTCCTGACTGTCCTCATCAGTCTCCACCGCCATGATGATGAAGTCCTCTATATGCAACCCATATAGTCCAAGCTCCTCAAGTATTTCATCCTTCCTGCTGTTTATTCTGAACATGATATCATAAAGCAGCTTCTGCCTTAGAACAGGCACCTTGCTGTCAAAATACCTCCTCAGATTGTTCAGCTCCTCCTCCAGCTTACAGCCGCTTTGAAGCTCAGCCACAGCCTTTTTCACTATAGCAGTCAGCTCCTCGATTTTGGAGGGCTTTAATAAATAGTCATAGGCGCCCAGCCTGATCGCTTCCTGTATATATTCGAAATCCCTGTAGCCGGTCAGTATTATTATCTTGGTTCCGGGCAAAAGTTGTTTCACTTCACGTATCATGCTGAGTCCGTCTATCTCCGGCATGTTTATGTCAGTCACTACTATTTGCGGGCGTAGCTCTTTTATCATGCTTATCCCTTCCATGCCGTCCCCGGCTTCACCGCACACCTCGCAATCCAAGCTCCTCCAGTCGATTATATTCTTAAGTCCTTTTCTAATTATGGACTCATCATCAATTATAAGTACCTTGAACATCCTCGTTCTCTCCTTCCGGCTTGGGGTATAGGGGAATACGCACAACAACCTTTGTATATTCGTCATAGCGGCTTTCTATCTCCACCCCGTAGGAGCTTCCATAAAAGAGCTTCATCCGTCTATTTACGTTTTCCAAGCCTATGCTTTTCCTTGCAGCTCCACTGTTGTTACCTTCATTGATCAAGGCGTCCTCCTGAAGCCTGAGGTTCAGTGCATTGAGTTCTTCAGAAGTCATACCCATACCATTGTCAACTACCTGGAACACTGCATGGTCATCGGCTATAAATGAATCCAGCTTGATTATCCCCTTGCGGCGGCTCTTCCCTATTCCATGCTTCACGGCATTTTCTACCAAAGGCTGTATCAGCAGCCTTGGTATCTTTATTTCCATGAGCTCTTCATCCAATGTGGTCACCATTTCCAACTGGTCCTCATACCTGCTTTTCAGGATCGTCATGTAGTTCTCGATGTATTCAAGTTCTTCACGGAAGGATATCATCCGGTCACCTCTGCCGATGCTTCCATCTATAAGCTTTGCCAGGGCTGACACAGTATTGCTTATTTCCGGTACTCCATTGAGCTGTGCCATCCAGTTTATATTTTCAAGAGTATTGAAAAGGAAATGAGGGTTAATCTGAGCCTGCAGAGCTTTTATCTCTGCTTCCTTCAGGGCAAGCTCCTCTTTGTAAATCCTGTTGACCAAGTAATCTATCTTCTTTGACATCCTGTTGAAGCTATCACTCAGGTATCCCAGTTCATCATTCCTGTCCAGCTCAATATCCTCGTGTTTTTTGCCCTTTTCTACCTTTTTCATACCCTCCACCAGCTTCTTGATAGGAGATATAATATCCAACGAGGTGAATACACTCAGAGCGGATAGTATTATCAGAACATATACCATGATAAGCAATACCCAGCGCTTTAGAGTATCCATCTCCCTGTACAGCTCCCGGAGCGGGATATGGTATACTATCTTCCAGCCGGGTTCCTGAAGCAGAACGTAGGATACCAGCATATCAGCCTTTTTGTCTATGTAAAACCCTTGTCTCCCCTGCAGCTGCTGTTGATAAAAATTATCCAGTATGCCTCTTTCATTATTCTCCTTCACTATCTCTTCGTTGTTCTCCGAGAGTATGGATATATTGTTTTCCGATTCCTTTGAAAGGTCGGTGTATACCGACTCCAGATATTCCTTCTTTATATTTACAGCCATTAAGCCTATTTCCTCATAGCTGTCCCTGTCATAGATCATTCGTGTGACATAAATGTTCTTCACTTTTCCATCCTTCTTTTCAAGAAACCAGACCAGTCTTCCCCTTCCTTTCCTGGCAGCTTCCACAGCCTGATCGTAGGGCAGCATTATTTCTATCCTTGTCTTCCCATTGTCCGAGTCAAAGCTGTAATACCTCTTGAGCTTTGTAACTAGGCATATTGATTGTATCTCACTCCTTGAAAGCGTGGACTGCCTCAATATGCTCCTCAGCTCGCTGGAGCGGTTGTATATTGTGATATTGTCCTCCAGCCCGGTACCGCGCAAAGCATCATAAACCCTGTTGTCATACAGCAGCTCAAGGGTGAGGACCTGCATACTGCCGGACAGGTCTTTGAAACGGAGCTCTATCATCTTCAGTATATCCTGTGAGTAATTGATGGATTTCTGCTCGATAATTTCGGCAGCCTTCTGATAGGAAGTGACACTGATAAAGAACAGTGGAATGACGATTTGAATATAGAACAACAGCAGCAGCTTGTTCTTTATTGAGGTATTCTTATAAAAAAGCATAAACTTGTCAACTATTTTCTGCATGGCAAATCTCCTGACATATAAACTGAATATATCACTGCTGCATTGCTCGCCTGTCTATTTCCTCAAAGACTTCTTCGGGAGTCTTCCTGCCCTCCAATACCTGCGGAAAGCTTGTAACCAGGATCTGCTCCCACAGGTTTCTGTCTATGAAGCTGTCTGTGGGACCTACTAATTCCATTGAGTCTGCAATAAGCGCTTTTCCCTTTCTCATAAGCCTGCTGCTGGGCATATCCTGCTCAGGTATCTTAATATTGCTTATGAAGCCGGACTCAAGACTAAATAGCTTTGCCGCCTCAACGGAGGTAAGGTGCTTCAAGAGCTTTATGCAAAGCTCTCTTTTTTCAGGGTCATCGTATGCATTACTGCTCATGTGAAAATTACCGTTGCCAAGGCCATAAATTATGCTGGAAGGATGGGAGTACCCGGTCTGGAAAACCGGCAGGGGAACGATATCTATACTTGTATCTTCGGCATTCAGGGAACCTGCACCAATAAACCATGAACCCTGTACTATCATGGCCGCCTTCTTGTCGATAAACAGGTTGTCTCTGGTCTTGTCATCTATGGTAAAGGCATTCTTTGGGAAAGCGCCCAAATCGTACAATTCTTTGACATACTTCATACCATCGATATAGCATCGGTTTATACTGCCTTCTCTATAGGGATTTTCAGTATCACCCTTTCCCCCAAGCTTCATTACCAGGTTCTGATACAGATATGTGCCCTCGGGGGTGGAATTGCAGGCAATCGGGATTATATTTACCGCCCTGAAGGCGCTTACCGCAGCTTTAAGCTCCTCATAGGTCTCAGGTACCTTTACGCCATACTTGGTAAAGAGATCCTTATTCAGGAACAGACCTTCATAAATTATCTCACAGGGCAGGCCGTATATCCTTCCGTCGAACTTGTCATAGCTCCATGCATCATCACCAAAGTTGGAGGCCCATTCCTTTTCACTTGCCAACAGCTCCGTCAGGTCAGCAACCTTTCCCTGATTGATGAGTATTTTTATATCTGAGCCAGGCCAGAGCCCAAAGACATCGGGGTCATTCCCCTGGGCAAAGTCTGTTTTCAGCTTAAAGAGAAACTCCGAGCCGGACATGGATTCATTGGTTATCCTTACTCCAGGATTTTCATTTTCAAACTCCTCCAATAGCATTTGAAGCTTCTGCGCTTTTGTATCAGTCCCACCCCAGCTGCTCATGAACCTTAGTTCAATCGGTCCCTTGCTGCTCTCGTAGCTATTGACAGGAGTTTTTCTGCCGAACATTCCCAGCGTGAGCATGACAGGAATTATAACCAAAGAGACAAAAAAGACTAGGTAGTATACGCCCGGCTGCTTCAGCTTCATAAATATCCCCCTATATATGTTCTATATATATTTATTTACTGTAATAATAAGTGCATTACTAATTCTCCAAGGTTAATTTTTTTTCCTGCATTATTTTGTCATTGCGCAATATATTACAACATCATGACAAATTTTTATAAGGGCTATTATATAATGGCGGAAGGATGCGACACTGTTCGTTGCGTGTTACGCGTTACGAGTTCCGTGTGGAGCGGCTTGGGCCGGGCTTTATATGGAAAGATCCTTCGTTTCACTCAGGATGACAATTATGCGTCATCCTGAGCGAAGCGAAGGATCTTTTACTTTCCACTATTTCGTTAAGTCGCTTTCTTCTTATATTATGCAGTAACCCCTCATACCTACTTATCCTTATCCCTCTCGATTATCTTCTTAAGGAACCTGCCCGTGTACGAAGCCTCAACCTTGCATATTTCCTCGGGCGTACCCTGGGCGATAATGGTACCTCCCCTGTCACCGCCTTCAGGACCAAGGTCTATGATGTAGTCAGAGGTCTTTATTACATCCAGGTTGTGCTCTATTATGACTATACTGTTGCCCGCCTCCACCAGCCTTTCAAGTATTCCCATCAGCCTGTGGATATCTGCCGTATGAAGGCCTGTGGTAGGCTCATCCAGGATGTATACCGTCTTGCCGGTGCTTCTCTTTGAAAGCTCAAATGCAAGCTTTATCCTCTGGGCCTCTCCTCCGGACAGCTCTGTTGACGGCTGACCCAGCTTGATATATCCAAGACCTACATCATACAAGGTCTGTATCTTTCTGTGTATCCTGGGCAGATTTTCGAAGAACCCCAGGGCATCCTCAACTGTCATGTCAAGCAAGTCTGCAATATTCTTGCCCTTGTACCTTACTTCCAGGGTCTCCCTGTTGTATCTCTTGCCCTTGCATACCTCGCAGGGGATATATACGTCCGGAAGGAATTGCATTTCTATCTTGATTATTCCATCGCCCTTGCAGGCTTCGCATCTTCCTCCCTTTACATTGAAGCTGAATCTGCCGTTATTGTAACCCCTCATCTTTGCTTCAGGTGTGGAGGCATATACTTCCCTTATAATGTCAAACACTCCTGTATAGGTAGCCGGGTTTGACCTGGGTGTCCTGCCTATGGGTGACTGGTCTATGTCTATTACCTTGTCAACATATTCCAGCCCCTTGATTTCTTTGTGTGCTCCGGCTTTTTCCTTGCTGCGATAAATATTATGTGCCAGTGCTTTATACAATATCTCGTTTATAAGCGTGCTTTTCCCCGAGCCTGATACTCCTGTAACGCAGGTGAGTACTCCAAGAGGTATCCTTACATCCAGATCCTTGAGGTTGTTCTCTGTTGCACCGTTGATCTCAAGCCATTTGCCATTGGGCTTTCTTCTCTGGCGGGGAACAGGGATAAACTTCTTGCCGCTCAGGTACTGCCCCGTTACGGATTCCTCGCAGGCCAGTATTTTTTCCAATGGTCCTTCCGCTACTACATGACCCCCATGGATACCTGCTCCGGGACCCATATCGATTATATGATCAGCTTCATGCATGGTATCTTCATCATGCTCTACGACCAGTAACGTATTTCCCAGGTTTGTCAGGTCTCTGAGTGCTTTCAGCAGCTTCTCGTTGTCTCTCTGATGCAGGCCTATACTCGGTTCATCAAGGATATAAAGCACTCCCACCAGGCTGGAGCCTATCTGGGTGGCGAGCCTGATCCTCTGCGCCTCTCCTCCCGATAGTGTCCCTGCCGTCCTTGAAAGGGACAGGTAGTCCAAGCCGACATTAACCAGGAATTCCAATCGCTCTCTTACTTCCTTCAATACGAGGTTCGAAATAAGCTTCTGCTTCTCAGTAAGTTTTACCTTGTCAAAAAAGTCCTTCATTTTATATATTGATAGCTCACATACCTGTGCTATGTTGAGCCCTCCTATGGTCACCGCAAGGCTTTCCTTTTTAAGTCTTGCGCCCTTGCATTCAGGGCATGGTATAGACGACATATACCCTTCTATTTCACTTTTTATATAATCAGACTTTGTTTCCCTGTAACGCCTCTCCAGGTTGGGGATGACCCCCTCCAGCTTTACCATCAGCTCTCCGCTTCCGTATTCCCGCTGGTACTTCATTTTTATTTTCTCGCCATTGTTACCATACAACAGCATGTCAACGACCTTATCATCCAACTGGTATATAGGAACATCCAGGCTGAAGCCGTAGTGAGCAGCAGCCGCCTCAAGTATCCTATAATACCAGGTGTCGTCATTATTGCTGTTCCAGGGCTCCAAGGCACCCTCTGCAATTGATTTGCTCCTGTCAGGTATGACCAGGTCCGGATCGATCTTCCTAAGATCTCCCAATCCATCACATACGGGACATTTTCCGAAGGGACTGTTGAAGGAAAACATCCTGGGTGCGGGATCCTCTATACTGATGCCGCAATCCACACAGGCAAAGTTCTGGCTGAAAAGCCTCTCTTCCTTGCCTATTATATCGATCAGTACCGTACCTCCCGACAGCTTCAGTACCGTTTCCAGGGAATCTGTAAGCCTCTTGCTGATATCTTCCTTTACTATGATCCTGTCAACAATTACCTCTATGGTATGCTTCTTGGTTTTTGCCAGCTTTATCTCGTCATTCAGGTCGACAAGCTCGCCGTCGATCCTTGCCCTGACATATCCGCTTTTCTTTATTTCTTCGAGAAGCTTCTGATGCTCTCCCTTCTTCCCCCTTATGACAGGGGCAAGCAGCTGGATCTTTGTCCCGGGTTCAAGGGTCATTATATAATCCACCATCTGGTCTACAGTCTGCTGGGTTATTTCCTTGCCGCAGTTTGGGCAATGGGGAGTACCTATCCTGGCATAAAGCAGTCTCAGATAGTCATATATTTCAGTAACAGTTCCAACCGTTGAGCGGGGATTCCTGTTGGTGGTCTTCTGGTCTATGGATATGGCAGGTGACAATCCCTCTATGTAATCCAGATCCGGCTTTTCCATCTGTCCCAGGAACTGGCGTGCATAAGCCGAAAGAGACTCTACGTATCTCCGCTGCCCTTCGGCATATATGGTATCAAAAGCCAGTGAGGACTTGCCGGAGCCGCTCAGACCCGTCAGCACCACAAATTTATCTCTTGGTATTTCTATATCTATGTTCTTCAGGTTGTGCTCCCTGGCACCCCTGATTATTATTTTATCCTTTGCCATTGTACACCTCTATTTCTTGATCTTCTGTCTCAGCTCGATTATTTTGTCTCTCAACTCTGCCGCCCGCTCATACTGCATGTTCCTGGCACATTCCTTCATTTCCTCCTCCAGTGCAGATATCAACCTGACAATGTCCTCTTTCCTCATGCGGTCAAGCTCGTCCTTGATACCGTATTTTGCCGATTCTTCTGCAACGGTGGTTGCTTCGATTATGTCATGGACTGCCTTTATAATTGTTTTGGGCTCTATTCCGTGTTCTTCGTTATATGCTATCTGTATCCTTCTTCTCCTGTTGGTTTCGCTTATAGCTCTCTGCATGGAATCGGTAATGCCGTCAGCATACATTATTACCTTTCCCTCCACATTCCTGGCCGCTCTTCCTATGGTCTGTATAAGTGAGGTCTCTGACCTCAGGAAGCCTTCCTTGTCAGCATCCAGTATGGCTACCAGGGATACTTCAGGCAGATCCAGGCCCTCTCTTAGAAGATTTATGCCCACGAGCACGTCAAACTCACCCAGCCTCAAGCTTCTCAGTATCTTCATCCTCTCCATGGTAAGGACCTCGGAGTGCAGGTACTGCACCTTTATATCCAGTTCCTTCATATATGTGGTTAGATCCTCAGCCATCTTCTTGGTAAGAGTGGTGACAAGGACCCTCTGGTTTTTCTCTGTTCTTTCCTTTATCTCTCCAATCAGATGGTCTATCTGACCCTTGACCGGTTTGACCTCTATTTCCGGGTCCACAAGGCCGGTAGGCCTGATTATCTGCTCTACCACCCTGGCACTTCTGTCCAGCTCAAACTTTGCAGGTGTAGCGCTTATATAGACCACCTGGTTCAACCGTTCTTCAAACTCTTCAAAATTCAACGGCCTGTTGTCAAAAGCAGAAGGAAGCCTGAAGCCATAATCAACAAGTGCTTCCTTCCTCGCCCTGTCTCCGAAATACATACCCCTCACCTGAGGTATGCTTACATGGGATTCGTCCACTACCAGCAGGTAATCCTCTGGGAAGAAGTCCAACAGCGTATAGGGCGCACTTCCGGGCTCCCTTCCGCTGATATGCCTGGAATAATTCTCTATACCGGAGCAGTAGCCGACTTCCCTCATCATCTCAATGTCATAGTTGGTCCTCTGCAGCAGCCGCTGGGCTTCCAGCAGCTTATCCTCCGACTTGAGCTCCTTGACCCGCTGGGCAAGCTCTTCCTCTATTGTCTCTATGGCTGCCTCCAGCTTCGCCTTGGTGGTTGCGAAGTGAGATGCCGGGTAAATGAACACATGCTGCCGCTCTCCCACTATATTCCCTGTAAGTGAATCTATCTCAAGAATTCTCTCTATTTCATCCCCGAAATACTCCACCCTGATGGCCTTATCCGATGAGGCAGCTGGGAATATGTCAACGATATCGCCTCTTACCCTGAAGGTTCCTCTGACAAAATTGATATCGTTCCTGTCATACTGTATGTCGATAAGCTTTCTAAGGATCTCATCCCTGTCCTTGACCATGCCCTTTCTGAGGGAAAGTACAAGAGACTTGTAGTCCTCCGGATCACCAAGTCCATATATACAGGAGACACTGGCTACAATAATAACATCTTTTCTTTCAAAAAGAGCGGCGGTAGCCGAATGCCTCAGTTTATCTATCTCATCATTGATGTCTGCTTCCTTTTCTATATAAGTATCAGACCGGGCAACGTAAGCTTCCGGCTGATAGAAGTCATAATAGCTGACAAAGTATTCAACGCAATTGTCGGGAAAAAACTCCTTAAACTCACTGCAAAGCTGTGCTGCCAGAGTCTTGTTGTGTGCCAGCACCAGAGTAGGCTTTTGTACCTTCTCTATGAGGTTGGCAACGGTGAAGGTCTTTCCGGAGCCTGTAACACCAAGCAGCGTCTGATATTTATCCCCCTTGAGGACTCCATTGGCCAGCGCTTCTATAGCAGCAGGCTGGTCACCTGTCGGCTGGTAATCCGATACAAGCTTGAATCTGTCCATGTTAACACCTACCCTACAAACTTAACATTCAATACATAAAGATTATACCATAGTAACAATCCGGTTACATAAATACAATATTTCCGTATTATTACTCTTTATTCCAATTCCATAAGAACACCTGTTCGTAATAATTGTAGACCTTCTATACTTACATGTCAACATATAAATATATAATAAAAAAAGACTTCCTAGGAAGTCTTTTTACCTCGAATTTTCCTTGTTGATCATCCATGCCAGCTTGAAAAGCCAGCTGTCTTCGAATTTCTTCAGATCAAAACCCGTATACTTGTTGATCTTTTCAAGCCTGTACAACAGTGTGTTCCTGTGAACATACAGCTTTGCGGCTGTGTCTGTAAGGTTCAGGTTATTCCTGAAGAATTCCTCTATCGTCGTACCCATTTCTGCATTATAAGCGGCAACAAATTCTTTGGTAAAAACCCTGCTGTGTATGAATTCCTTCAGTTTGGGATCCAGATCATTGGCTATGCGATAGCCGTACATAGCATCATAGCTCAGGACTCTATCCCCAAGACTATATACTCTTTTCAGGCACAGAGCCTCCATACAGTTCTCATACAGTAAATGCAGATCTCTTGCAGCTTCCGCCCTTCCCCCTATTATTATCCCGCATTCGATTAGAAGTTCACTGAGCACATTCTTTACAAATGCACTGCATGCTTCGGCAATATCCCCCTCATCAGCCAGGACGATTATCCTGTTGTCATTTATGAAGCTTACCTTTACATTCAGCGTATTGGCCATAACCTCCAATACCTCATCAATGGAATCCTTATAATCATAAATGAGAAGTATATGTGCCGGAAAGCAGTCTTGGAGGTTTTCCTCCAGTATAGCAAGCTCGGCGGCATCATAATCACCATCCACAGCCTTCCGCAAATATGCGCTGTGGGATGTGTCCCCTGAAACGGCAGAGTTGAAAAGCAGGGTCACAAGCCCGGTGAGCTCTGATTCAAAATAACTTTCGGAAGCTAAACCTACAAAAAATCTGACTTCTGGTGAGCCACAGACATAAATATTCCACCCGTGATAGTTGGTACCCGAGTTTAGGCAGGCCTCCTCGAAGGAAATACACAGCGCCGTATCCTCAGGGTATATAAAGCTGCCATTTTTCGTTACGACAGCCATAGGTTTTTTTGTTATACCAGATGCCTTTTCCAGCAGCAGCTTCATTTCCATCATTGCATTTACCCCTAAATTAAATATAGGCAGATAATTTACTTCTGCCTATATATTATCATATTTACCCTTTGATTTATATCGACTTTTCTGTCTCAATATCAAACAGGTGTATCTTGTCCCAATGCAGTTGGAGCCTTACATCATCGCCTGCCCGCTTGGCAGTCTTGGCATCGACTCTGGCTATTACCTGCTTATCGCATTTTGTGAAATGCAGATAAGTCTCTGCTCCCATAAGCTCAGCTACTTCGACCTTCCCAGTGATTTCGGAATAGTTGCTGGTAAGAGGGTCAATGTCAGCTTCGTGAAGATGTTCAGGCCTGATCCCGATATAAACTTCCTTGGAAATATAACCATTGTCCTTGAGCTTTCCGGCAATATCATCAGTGAGTCCCAGTATTGTGCCGTCAGTCATCTTCAGCACCAGCTTGGCGCCTTCTTCCATGACGATCCCCCGGAAAACATTCATCTGCGGGCTTCCAATGAAGCCTGCCACAAAGAGGTTTGCCGGTTTGTCATATGCGTTCTGAGGTGTATCTATTTGCTGTATGTCTCCATCCTTCATTATTACTATCCTGCTGCCCATGGTCATAGCTTCTGTCTGGTCATGTGTTACATATATGAATGTGGTATTGAGGCTCTTATGCAGCTTTGCGATCTCCGTCCTCATCTGTACTCTGAGCTTCGCATCCAGGTTGGAAAGCGGTTCATCCATAAGAAATACCTTCGGTTCCCTGACCATTGCCCTTCCAAGTGCGACCCTCTGCCTCTGACCTCCGGACAATGCCTTAGGCCTTCTGTCCAGCAGATTCTCAATTTCAAGGATCTTGGCAGCCTTTTTCACTCTTTCGTCTATTTCCGCCTTGGGCAGCTTCTTCAGCTTAAGACCGAAAGCCATATTGTCATAAACCGTCATATGAGGGTACAGTGCATAATTCTGAAAAACCATAGCTATATCCCTATCCTTTGGAGCCACATCGTTGACCAGCTTGTCTCCTATATAAAGCTCGCCATCAGATATCTCCTCCAAGCCGGCGATCATTCTGAGCGTGGTGGTCTTGCCGCAGCCTGAAGGTCCGACAAGTACAATAAACTCCTTATGCTCTATTTCCATGTTGAAATCCTTGACAGCGGTTACATTGCCCGGATACACCTTTTTTATATGTCTTAAGGATAAACTTGCCAATTGCTACCTCTCCCTTACTAATTAATCAATTAATAAATAAAGTATAGTTTATATAGAATAATTATTCCATTAGGAGAAATAATGAATGTAGATTTACATTTTTGTATGTTTTCATAAACAGGAAACGGGGTAGGGATATGAAAGACAAGGATACCGGGAAAACCGGCAATCCACCGGAAATAACCGAAAAGGAAAAGAAGGATGAATACATAAATGTTTTCAAATACTTTGAAAATGCAAATAGACGAAATCGTGAAGCTTTCAGCGAGCTGCTGAACTACACCATGGAGAACAGGAGGGATTAAAAATGCCAGGCACCTGAGTTATTAGGTGCCTGGCATTTATTATGCATCCAGATCCTTTTTATCATTTTTCCGTTTTAATCTGTCCAGCAGCCTTTTTATAAGGGAGCTTCCCTTACTTATTTCATAGTATAGCTGTGGCACCCTGGGTACTATCAGTGCCCCCAGGCTCCCTATTCCGGCTTGGTAATCCGTATGGTCAACGGTAACTACCTTTCCCGAAGCCTTTTTCACATCCATCCATATGTAAGCGGGATAGGTACTCAGCAGTTCCTCCAGCTGGCTATCGTTATATATCCTGTTTCCGTTTACCCCTATTATTGTATCGCCCGGCTCAAGCTCAAGCTTTGCAGCTATGGAATCCTTCCTGGTATAAAGTACCTTTACGCCGGCATCCTTATGCTCAAAAAACGGAACACCTTCCTCTTCCTCCTTAACACCATACAGGATCAAAAGCTCATGGGCAAGGGGGGCAAACACTGCAGCAATAAAAGCGAATATCTTAAGCTCTGAAGCCGCCACTGAAAGAAGTATCAGTGCAATACTATAACATCCAAGTCTTTCGGCAGATTTTCTGCATTTCTTTTCAGGTGTCATGGTCACGGCCATATCCCCGTAGCCTAATACCACCGGAGCTACAAGGGGTAGGTATACCAACCCGCCTTCTCCCGTGACAGTATGCTTCAGGAACGGCCACCAATCAGGCATGGATATGATCCCCGCAAGGCTTGCTCCTTCAATATTGCTTCCCGACAACACAGCAAAAACGACCAGTGGGATCGGCCATACCCTGTTCATGATATAGCCGCCGACGACCTTCCCATCCTTACGTTTTAAAAACAAAGGGGCGGAATAGATATGACCGTCCATCCAAATCAGGAAGCTTTCAATAAGGTGCAGTACCCCGATAAGCGCCATCAAACCGGGGACGCTTACCGAAGGAAACCCAAACAACAGATTCATAAGTGCAACGATACCCCCCGCATAGGAAAAGCAGAGGTAACGCGGATTTATCAAGGAAAGCAGTATCGCAATCACCCATATGTATGCTATTGCCTCAGTCAATGAGCCCTCTGCCCCGGTATAGTCCTCAATGCTTATACCTATCAGGATGACCAGCAGACTTCCTGCCAGGCCGCCCGCCAAGCCGACAATTACAGAGCTTGACACCTTATAAGCCAGTGGATAGCTGCTTCCCAGCATTCTAGACTCAATATCCGAATTTCTCCGGTACAGCACTATAAGCACAAGTATTATTATCCAGAAAAATTCGTCAGCCAGAAGGCTGCCAAATTGTTCCGCCACCAACCCGGCAATCTTAAGTATTGTGAGCATAGGCACCTCACTATTTTATCTGGTCCAGCAGTTCCGAGACTGCCCTATCCAATTGAACATCCTTTACATCCTCAGGTTTCTGATCTGCTCTTACCTCCAGCGGCTTTACCTCGATATCCGGCTGTATCCCTATCTTGTTGATGCTTATGCCGTTAGGTGTATAATATTTCTGTGTGGTAAGCTTCATCCCAGAACCGTCTTTAAGCTGCTCGATAGATTGCACCAAGCCTTTTCCGAAGCTTTTTGTACCTATAAGCAATCCTGTCTTCCTGTCCTTGATCGCCCCTGATACTATTTCTGATGCGCTGGCGCTTCCTTCATCTATAAGGACCACATAGGGTACATCCACTTTGCCGTTCCTTGATTTATAGTCTTCTCTTTTCTTCTGCTTATCCTCAGTATATACTATCAGGCCTTCATCCAAAAGCTCATCAGCTACCTGGACACACTGGTCTATAAAGCCCCCCGGATTCTGCCTCAAGTCGATCACAAGGCCTTTCATTTTTTCGCCCTCAAGCTTTGCCAATGCTTCCTTGAACTCACTTCCGGTATCTTCATCAAACATGCTTATTCTGATATAGCCTATATTATT
This sequence comes from uncultured Clostridiaceae bacterium, assembly GCA_964574195.1. Lineage (GTDB taxonomy): Bacteria > Bacillota > Clostridia > Lutisporales > Lutisporaceae > BRH-c25. The sequence continues at coordinate 14,719 of CAZNMO010000013.1, forward strand.
CTCCATCATATTGCTCTTGATCGTTTTCAGGACTATTTCTTCCCTGGTTATCTTGAACTCCTGTGCTTCTTTCACTCCGTCCCTCATTACAGTCAGAGTCACTTGGGTACCTTTTTTACCCTTCATCAAAGTGACTGCTTCCTCCAGATCTATCCCTATAACATCCTTTTCATCCACTTTGATTATCCTGTCGTTGGTCTTCAAGCCCGCTCTTTCGCCGGGTGTATCTTCTATAGGAGCTACTACAGTAACATATCCGTCCTCACTTCTGGTTACAATCACACCTATACCGCCATAGGTACCCTTGGTGGATTCATTGAAATTCTTGAATTCGTCCTTTGTCATATACACTGAATAGGGATCACCCAAGGATTCGAACATTCCCTTGATAGCGCCTTCCATAAGCTTATTGTCCTCTGTACCGTCAACATAATAGCCCTTGATATACTCCTTAAGACTCAGAAGTTTCTCCATATCCTTGACTGTCTCATAATCACCCTTTGATATTACGACCTTGTTCCCCAAACTGATAGCAACAGTATTCGCAGCCACAAAAGTACTGAATGCAGTAACTATTACAAGAATCATTGCCCATAAAAATGCTGTCCTTTTACTTATCATCAATTTCACCTCATAAATATTATATTACTATCACCATTTATATATTATCCCTGCCCTCAATTTAATCAGCCTGGGCTATGATCCTCACTCCCCGTTCATCCTGCATTTGCTGCAGTAGCCATATATCTCAAATTTATGGTCGGTAGCCTTGAACCCGAGCGATTCCAATTGTTCATCCTCAAGACTTGCGTATGGACATACATCTATTTCCTTTGTTTCACCACATTTTTTGCATATGATATGGTGATGATGTGAGAGTCCGTTCAATTCATAATGACTGATACCGCTTTCTATCTGCAACTTGTTTATTATATCCAGCCGGCAGAGCATTTCCAGATTTCTGTATATGGTGGAAAAATTAATGTCCTTACAGCTTTCCCTTACCATATCAAGAATCTCCTGGGCTGTATGATGACCGGGACTTACAAGAAAAGCCCTGATGATTATCCTTCTCTGTTCAGTCAGTTTGTAACCCTTTTCCCGCAGGGTCAGTTCTAGATTCTCCAAATTCTTCATTTCTGCACTTCCTTGATTCTAAATAATTTACTGCGAATTTTCGCTGATGTATATTTGTTTCGCCGCAAAAAACCTAAGGTAACAAAATCTGTTTCAGCGAAGCTTAAACAGATTTTGTTTAATACAGGAGCTATTGTATCCTGAATATTTTTTTTACTGTCAGAACCACAAGCAATATAAATACTGAGGTCAGCACGATGGAACCTCCCGGAGCCAGGTCGAACCAATAGGAGGTAAGCAGTCCCACCAACACTGAAATCATTGCAAATATAACAGACAGGAAAATAGTATTCCTGAAGCTTTTTGAAATCATAAGGCTGCAGGATACAGGCAGCACCATAAGTGAGGACACCAGCAGCATCCCCACCACCCTCATGGAAACCACTATCGTCATTGCGGTAAGGACAGTAAAATATGTATTCAGTGCCGCTACAGGTATTCCCGCCAGTTCTGCTCCCTCCTCGTCGAAGGATATATAAAAGAATTCCTTGTACAGCACCCATACAGAAGCAATTATGATTATGCTGAGACACAGTATTATATATATATCCGTCATATTTACGGCTATAATACTTCCAAAGAGATAGCTCATAAGATCCGCATTAAAGGATTTGCTGAGGCTTATAAGCACAACAGCCAGCCCTATACTTGCGGAAAGGACTATTGATATTGAAAGCTCCGCATACTGCGAGAACCTTTTTCTCAGCCTTTCTATACCCAGGGCTGCGATCAAAGAAAAGGCAAGAGCCCCAAGCAAAGGGTAGAAGCCGCCCAGCATCCCGGCTGCTATACCTGCCAATGAAGCATGGGAAAGCGTATCTCCTATCATGGATAGCCTTCGCATTACTACAAAGGTTCCTATCAGAGGACATATCACCGCTACCAGCAATCCGGCGACAAAAGCTCTCTGCATGAATTCAAAACTGAACAATTCCAACAATTTAAATACCTCCGGCATATTCTTTAATGTCTGTGTGTTATCTGCGACCTGCTATGATTGTCATAAACCTCATTGAAAATATCCGTCGCCTGGTTTATGGTACAGTCATGCTCGTGCAGCTTTCCCTCTGAAAGGCAGAGTACTCGGTTGACCCTGTTGTCTATGGCGCCGATATCATGGGTGACGATCACCAGTGTTATGCCTCTGTCTCTGTTCAACGATCCCATAAGCTCGTAGAAGCTTTCTTCAGACTTCTGATCGATACCGACTGTCGGCTCATCCATGAAAATTACTCTTGGGGAGCTTACAAGGGCTTTGGCTATAAAAACCCTCTGCTGCTGCCCCCCTGAAAGCCTCCCAATGATCCTGTCCTTGTACTCAAGCATATCAACCGTCCGAAGAGCTTCGTCCACCTTCTCCATGTGCTGCTTTCCTACTCTGCCTCCAAGACCTACCATAGGATAGAGGTTTGCGGAAACCACCTCTTTAACAGTTGCGGGAAAGCCCTGGTTGAAGGAAGTAGCCTTCTGTGGTATATAGCCTATTTTTCCCCATTGATTGAACCTGTTTATATCGGTTCCAAATACCCTTACAGCACCCTTCTGCGGTTTTAGCAAGCCCAGAAATATCTTGAGCATAGTGCTTTTCCCCGAGCCATTGGGGCCTACTATTCCGAGAAAATCACCATCACGGATAGTAGTGCTTACATCCTCAAGCACATTTACCCTTCCATACCCGAAGGTTATGTTTTCTATTTTAATAATATCCTCTGCCATTTAATCACCCAACGCCTTTTTCAGATTGTCCAGGTTCTCATACATTACTGTTATATAATCCTTGCCTGCCTTGATATCCGCCTCGTTGATCGCAGCTGCATCATTAAGTATAAGGGTTTCGGCTCCGACCTCTCTGGCAAGGGTCTCCGACAGCTTAGGACTAGTGAGCTTTTCAAAAAAGATGTACCTGACTTTATTCTCTCTGCATATATCTACCAATTCGGCCATTTCCGAAGGGCTAGGCTCATCCTGGGGATTTATCCCGCGAATTGCCACCTGCCTGAAGCCATAGTCCTCCGCAAAATAGCCGAATGCCTCATGGGATACAACTATGACATTGCTCTTGAAGGACTTTCCTGCCGCTCTGATATCCTGATCCAGCTTTTCAAGCCTCGAGAGCAGTTCCTTCAAATTGGAATCATAATAGCCTGCATTCTCCGGGTCCATTTCCACCAGCGCCTGATGCACATTCCTGGCTTGCTGCATCAATCTCACGGGGCTTACCCACAAATGCGGATCATATTGCCCATGTTCGTGCTCCTCCGGCTCAGCCTGAGTTTCCTCATGTTCCTCAGCCTCTAGCAGTTCTATACCCGTACTGGTATCCACCAGCCTGATCTCTCCGCCTTTTATTATCGGCAGGACTTTCTCCATCCAGGTTTCCATTCCCGCACCATTATATACAAGCATATCCGCAGACTTCAGCTCTGCTGCAAATTTGGGAGTCGGTTCCCAATCGTGAGGTTCTGCTCCCGCAGGTACCATAAAACTCACTACCGCCTTTTCCTTTGCTATCTCGCCGGCAATAAAATACATTGGATAGAAGCTGGCGTATATGCTTATTCTTCCATCATCAGGCTTCTTGCCCGGCTGTGTACAGCCTGTAAGCATCATTGAGAGTATTGCCAAAATCGTTGCTATTGATATTATCTTTTTCATATTTTATCTTTTCCTTCCCCTATTTGCAAACAATTTGCATTTACATTGTATAATATTGGCTTATGTCATGTCAATTATACGGAGGAATAAAAAATACACCTATAAATATACAGGTGTATTCTTAAATACAACTATCTCAGGAGGCCACCCGTACCGGGTCGCCTTTCTTACTTGCCTGACAGGTATTTCATCGGATCTACATGTTGGCCATTTTCCCTTACCTCAAAATGGAGATGCGGCCCTGTTGATAGTCCCGTGCTTCCGGACTTTGATATTGCCTTGCCTTTTTCAACCTCGTCCCCTACCTTGACGAGCAGCTTGCTGTTGTGTGCATATAGGGTAGATATCTTTCCGCCATGGTCAATAATGACCGTATTTCCATAGCCGCCGTTATAGCCGGCATAAATTACTTTTCCGGAGTTAGCTGCAACAATACTGGTACCGCTTGGAACCGCAATATCTATACCGGTATGCAGCTTTTTCTTCTTCAGTATCGGGTGGTTCCTGTAGCCATAGGGTGAGGTTATCTTGTAATAGCCCGGTGAAGGCCACCCGATCTTCCCCCCTATATATTTGTTTGAGGACTGCAATGCTATGATCTTCTTCTCGAACTCCTTTGACTTTGCGAGAAGCTTGTCCTCCTGACGTTCCAACTCCTTCAGGTCGCTTATTATATCCTTCAGATTCTCTTCTCTCTCCTGCTTTGCAGACGCTACCTGCTGCTTCTTGTCAGCTATCTGTTTCTTGAGTCTTTCCTTTTCATCCAGCTCGGATTTCAGCTGGCTTCTCTTTTCATCGACAGAATCCCTATAGTCCTTCATCCTATTTAAAAGGCCCATATCAAAATCAACGATCTTTTTGAGGAAGTCGACTCTGGATATAAAGTCAGAAAAGCTGGTGGAGTTCAGTATTACAGACATATAGCCTGCATTTCCGTTTTCATACATTACACGGACTCTCTTTTTCAGAAGCTCCTTTTGCCCGCTGGCTTCACCGGTAGCCCTTTCCAGTTCTCTTGTAGTTATGGCTATCTGGTTTTCCAGTTGTGAAAGCTGCCCTTCCACGTTGGATAGTTCATTCTCAGCCTGGTTCAACTTTTCATCCAGCTCCTCAATAGCTTTTGATACACTTTTCTTTTCGCTGGATACCTGACTCATAAGCTTTTGCGTCTGCTTTATCTGCTGGTTGACCTTTTCCTGCTCCTTCTGGAGCTTGTCTATCTCGCCAGGATTATCGGCAGACACGCTGGTAAAGGGTATGGAGATTATTAGGACAAGCAATAATGCAATTATTCGTTTATTCATTTTCATCCTCCTATACCTTGATGAACTTTCTGACAGAAATAAAGCTGCCCGTTGCTCCTATGAGCACTCCTACAATAATAAGCAGTACAGTCATGCTCATTACTATCTTATTAAAAGGCATTAGGGCTATGGACATAAAACCTATCATCTGGTTCTTTACCAGATCCGCACAATAATAATACCCTGCGCCAAGAATTATACTGGCTGATAATGCACCTATAATGCCTACTATAATGCCCTCTATAATGAAAGGCATCCTTACAAACCAGTCGGTAGCACCGACGTACTTCATTATTCCTATCTCACGTTTTCTCGCATAAAGCGTCAGCTTTATGGTATTGGCTATTATAAATACTGAGATAAACAGGAGAATGGAGATTATAACAAAACTGCTCATCCTCAAAACATAGGTCGTTTTCAGGAGCTTTTCAAGCTCTTCTTTACCGTATACGACCTTTTCAATGTTTGATATCGAAGATACCGACATTGCTACTGAGGATGCCTGCGCCGGATCAGCCAAGGTTATAAGAAAGGCATCGGGCAGGGGGTTGTCCCCGTCAAGCCCCTCCAGCAGGTAGGAATTCTCGCCCCAGTTCTTCTCAAGATTCTTCAATGCCACATCTTTGGAAATGAACTCTACCGATTCGACACCGTTTATTGATTTTATCTCGGTATTCATGGTGCCTATTATGCTTTCACTCAGACCGTCGTTCAGGTATACCATCATCTCGATCTGTGATTCCAGCTTTGTGGCAGCATAATCTATATTTAGCACGATCATGAAGAAAATCCCTATTACCAGCAATGAAGCTATTACTGAGGATATTGCAGCTATACTCATGGTTCTGTTTCTCTTTATGCTTCTAAAGCTTTCCCTTACAAAAAACTTGCCTGTTCTAAGCTTCACTTATATAGCCACCTCGCTTCTCATCCCTCGCGATAACGCCATTCTCTACAGCAATGACACGCTTTTTCATTCTATCGACAATTTCTCTGGCATGGGTGGCCATAACTATTGTAGTACCTCTCTGGTTTATTTCGCTCAAGGTCTTCATAATGTCCCAGGACATATCAGGATCAAGATTACCTGTAGGTTCATCGGCTATAAGTATTGAGGGACTATTTACCATAGCTCTTGCCAGGGACACCCTCTGCTGCTCTCCTCCGGAAAGCTGTCCGGGATAAAGCCCCGCCTTCTTGCTGAGTCCGACCATACTGAGCACTATAGGGACTTGGCGCCTTATCTCCTTGGATGGAGCCTCAATGACCTCCATCGCAAAAGCAACATTCTCATAAACGGTCTTTTCAAGCAGCAGCCTGAAATCTTGAAATACCACTCCTATATTCCTTCTATGGAAGGGTATCTCCCTCCGCTTGTATTTTGTTATATCCTTGTCGTTGACTATGATATTCCCCGATGTAGGTTCTATTTCCTTAAGCAGCAGTTTTATAATAGTTGACTTGCCCGCTCCGCTGGAACCGACAAGAAAAACGAATTCTCCATTGTTTATAGTCAAGTTGATATTATTCAACACTTTATGTCCATCTTCAAATTCCTTGCTTACATTCTTAAGCTGTATCAATCCATCACACCCCTTGCACAAACATATGCTTTGCATATTCGACTTAAACATTTTATACTTCTACAGTAAATACTAAAAACCCTTCTAAAATCCCAATTTTTTATAACAAGATTTCGGGAAACATTTTATAACTCGGTACTTAATTTGTCATTTCCCTTTTTATTTGCGCAAATAAACTGGATACACCGTTCCACCAGTTTGGATCCTCCGCATACCTCCTGTTGATCCATCTGATCGTATTCATATATGCGGGTCTGTTACGGCTGGACTCAATTATTGTGCTTGCCGCCAGCCTTGAGGAATCATAAATGTCCGTATTGTATTTCTCCCAGCTTCCATATACATTGAAGGGATTATTTGCTATTCTCCTCGCAGCTGCACCGTCCCTCGGCACAAAGCCCTGCTCCTGCCCTACGATAGCAAACATAAGCACCGGATGAATATCGTACTTTCTCGAGGTATCAAGAATTGCAGTAAAATAAGGCTCCTCCGCCAGCATGGAATTTCTGTCCTCCAGCCATTTTCTGAGTTTTTTCCCATCCACCTCTTCAAATCTGAATTCTCCGTGAAGTCCGTCATGGAATATCAGGTTTCTTTCCCCAGTCATGCCATCAAGCTTTTCCAGCATCCTTGACTCCAGAGTAAGATACCTGTCCACCTGATCCTCAGCAACAACTGCATACCGGCCAACATCTTTGTACTTAAGCTCCTGTACCTTGACGCCGGTCAACCCAGAGATCAACACAGCCATTAAGACTATTGCCGGTACGGCCGCTGATAAAGCCAATTTCATCGAAGGCTTCAGATATTTAAAGTTCTCCCGGGCCGCACCTGCCAAATGTTTCATAGAAGCAGTGAGCTTGTCCATAAGCTGACTATGCTGACTGTTCACAGGTGCAATATCAGTATAGGGCACTTGGTTTTCCCGGATTCCCTCCTGATCAGAAACCGCAGGAGCAGCCACAGGTATATTTTCATCCAGCGGCTCAACAGCTGAAATTGCTGCTTCTTCCACAGCTTCAGGCTCATAGGCCTGGACAAATCCCATTATCTCCTCTATCCATCTGGATTCTTCATTGTCTACGATTTCATCATGGATATCAGACGGAGTGACAGCCGCAGCTTCAAAGGGCATAAGCTCTCGGTCGCTGTCCATGTCTATTTCCAATACTTCGAAGGTCTTATCCTCCGCCCAGCTTTCTTCAAATACATCGATTATGCTGTCCAGGTTGTCCTCTATTTCATTTTCATCATACTGTTCCGCCTTTGTTACCAGCAGATCCACTTCAGCGGCTGAAACGGCAATGGGTTGGCTCTGGTTTATCCACTGGGTGAAACTCTGTATATAGCTGTCATCATGCAGCTTCATGGCAAGACAAGAGCTGAAGACCTCCGCGGCATTTATAGAAAACTCGCTCTTGGCGACAGCTTTTTTCAGCACCGCATCCTTTATCCTTTTCCTGTGCTTTTCCTCAAACTGATATATCCTTGCATCTATCACCTTATGCAGGGCATCGGCAAAAACAGCACTGAGCACCTTATCAGTGCAGTCTGGATTTTTGACTCTTATATATTTTCGTATGGCCTCAACATTGCTGACGTCTATATATACCTGACTCTTGAGATTTTCAGCTATCTGCCTCATAATTTCACATCCCTGCGAAAGTTAGCACCTCCATTGCCTTGGTGGGTATTGCAATACGAGGCACTAATACAATTATAATATCTAAATAACTTCTAGTCATTACAAAATCAATCAGAAAATGACAAAACCTATATTTTTTCTTAACGGTAAACCAGCTCTAGTTTACATACTTTGCAAATTAGAGCTGGTTTGCTAATCATATATTGACAATATTATCCTTATAGTTATATAATCACTTCATGCCATGAAACTCATGGTATGAATCGACGTGGCAATATCTTTATATGGAGGTGGCTTTATTGTATAGGGAAAAAGTTGATCTGTTTCTGGACACTATAGCAAATACCCCCGATGCAGATTTCGTCGACCTTATCGAGGATCTCATGAATGCCGCAGGAGAGTATCTGAAAAGAGTAGTATTCCTCGAGGCAGCTTCAATTGTAGGCAAACTCAACAAGGATGGCACTGAATACGGAGAGAACATCCAGAAGCTTGACGGAGACAGAAGCACCGCCCATAACAATCTTATAGCGACAGTGAAGGCAATAAACAACCTGTCAAGGATGCATGGCATACCTGTCCTGTATGAGGGAAATGAGGAAAGCAGAGTTGAAATAGCTGATTTTGCACAGCGAATAGTTGATGAATATTTTAGTACCAGGAAACTATAAAGGTTCCTGGTACTTTTTATTACCAGCCATACCGGCAGTAGCTTTACCATTAGCTATCCGTGATACCGGATGTGCTATGAAAAACGGTATGGTCAATGCCACAAAGTAAAGGTATCCTGATTGAGTCAGACCCTTCAACGTAAATAGGACGTGCTGCATGCACATGAAGCCCACAAGGTAAGTCAGCACATACGCCGTATTTTCTTTTACCGTCATCAACATTGATACCGAAATTGCCGGCAACACGATGATGCAGAAGCTCATAAGCATGTATATGCTCATACTTAGCAGACCCCCGCGATAGTAACGATATATGTAGAAGTACAATCCTGCCAATGCCAGGTAATGTACCGCGGCACCAGATGAAACGAACACAAGCTGGTACAGCTTCCCCAGCACCGGGGGTACCTTGTACCTGAGGTTGATTGCAACAAGCAGCAGAAAGACTACAAGTATTCCTGCCTTGTATATAGGCGCAAGCTCTATCAACCTGACATATGTATTGTACTCCCAGCTTACCAGTTCGAACATTCCATTCAATATAAAGCGTGTAATAACTACAAAAGCAGCTGCAAATCCCGGCATCTCGGCAAAAAACAGTGCTGCTTTGAAAGCCCAGTAATTGTTGATACCTGTTCCCAATATCCTTCCTTTATAGCTGAAGGGAGAAACCTGCATCAGAGTACTGTCAAATATATAAATCGCAAGCAGTGGTAGAGTATATGCCAGCAGCTGCATTGCAAATGTGGCCTCAATGCCCATTTTCAGGACCAGATAGTAGCGAACTGCTTCGTATACAGCAATATATACAGCAGCGAAAAAGCCTGTAGGCCAGTGACCGGAAACGGCAACTCCGATGCCGGCAGCAGTTAAAATGCTAGTCCAAAGCATGCATAAGGCCAGGGTATTTAAAAACAAGTCTGCGCCATAAGAGCCGGCAACGGTCTGGTACAAAGGAAACAGCAAAAGAAAGAAGCACAGGAAGCCTGATATGCCCATTGCAATTGATGCTGCCGAAGCTTTTGCACCCTTACCGGGAACCGCGGTCCAGCATAAAACATTGACCAAGAGAAAAGCAGCATACACCAGGTTTTTGTATTGCACCAGCAGCCGGTAAACCAGCCTGGAGATACCTGCCGCTTCCCCATAAAATACCGGCGTAAGCACTGCCAGCAGCACAAGCACCCCCACAGCACCCCAAAGGGTTCTCTGCAGCCCTGCATATGCAATGTGAAAAGCCGGGGCTTCAACCCTTCCGTATAGTCCACTTCCCCTATTCTCTTGCACAGGAGCTTGTACACGAGGCTGGACGGTGCTCACCCGGGTATCAGAACTGCGGCTCCTTCGAATTATATCATTGATGCGCTGTTCCTCCGTTTTGTTCAAGGATGCAACCGCCTTACACCTCTCAAATTGAACAGGCTTTGGGGGAGCTCGACCTGACTTTTGTGCATTGGCTACTGCATTTACCTTGATAGGCTTGCCCTCAGGAGGAGCCGGTATGGAGATATTGTGCCTATAGATTATTGAGCTGCTTTTGCCCCCTGACCGGTCCATGGGTACCGTAGCTTTGGTCCCGCTGGCCTTCAAAAGCACCTCTGTTGCTTCCTCCAGCAGCTGCAGTCTCTGCTGGGCTTCCAGCCTTTTTACTATGCTGCTGGCTTGAGTAGCCCGCCTGGAGGCCTCTTTCTTTATTGCCGCCAGCTTACTCTCCAGCTCAGCACCCTTCAAGGCCGGGTCAATTCCGAGAAGATTATAAAAATCCTTCATAAGCTTCCTCCAATACTTTTATTCACAGGTAATGTCCTCTGCCTCAACAATCATCAGCGCTTCTCCTGAAAGCTCCTGCTCCACGATCCGCCTTGACTGTTTCAGCTTGATCCTTTCAAACAGGTTGCGGACCTCCCTTCCGTTGCCAAATGTCTCGTCCTTTTCAGAATGCAGCTGCTCCACTGCTTCCTGCAGCTTTGCGACTGCAGCCTCAGTAAGGACATAGCCCTCTTCTTCGCTCATGCCCTCAAATATCTCCATCAGCTCATTTGGAGAATAATCCTCAAAATGGACCGTTGTCTTTATTCGGCTCCTGAACCCCGGATTTGACTGCAGCAGCTGCGCCAGCTTGTCAGGGTAACCTGCCAGGATCACCACAAGATTGTCCCTCTTGTCTTCCATTTCCTTGATCAATGTATCAACGGCTTCTCTGCCGAAAACGTCGCGGTCGTCCTGGAAAAGGGAGTATGCTTCATCAATGAAGAGAATACCGCCAAGAGCGCGCTTTATAACTGCCCGGGTCTTCAGCGCCGTTTCTCCCAGGTGGCTGCCCACAAGGTCAGCACGGTTGCATTCTATGAACACCTCACCTTTCCTGAGAATACCCAGAGCCTTGTATATTTTTCCTATGACCCTGGCTACCGTTGTCTTGCCTGTTCCGGGGTTGCCGGTAAAGGCCATGTGCAGGGACAGACTGCCGGTATCATAACCCGCTTCCTTTCTCTTCAGCTGTGCCTGCACAAAGGCTGTTATGTCCTGCACCTGTTTCTTGGCTTCCTTAAGTCCCGTCAGCCTGTCCAACTCCTTTAGCGCTGCTCCTACCCTATCCTGAACTGTTGCCTCATTATCCATGCCGAAATCCTCCGGCTGCAGCAGTATGAGCTCCTTGGTATCCGACACAGGTCTGCTTAGTAGCCTGCTGCTCATTCGCCTGAAGGCTTCATCCACAAGGTTCCTTACAACACGTGCATTGCCAAAGCGCTCATCCATTCTTTCCCTTTGGATGCATTCCAAAAAAGCTTTCTCTGCTTCATCTGACAGGACCAGGCTGTTCTCCCCTGCCATTTTATGTGCTATCTGCAGCAGCTCCTCATCGGTATAATCCGGCAGGTCTATAGAGAAGCTGAACCTGCTCTTAAGCCCGGGATTGCTGTCAAGGAAGCTGTCCATTTCCTTGCTGTAGCCTGTCAGAATGACAATAAGGTCGCCCCGCTCATCCTCCAGAGCCTTGACCAGTGTATTTATAATATCGCTGCCGAAGTCTCTGGAGCTGTCCTCCTTGAAAAGCGCATAGGCTTCGTCTATGAGCAATATCCCACCCCTTGCCTCTGCCAGCTTCTGCCTTGTAATAAGCTCTGATTCTCCGATGTGGTTGCTGATAAGGCTTGAGCGGTCAACTTCAACTATTTTGTTCTCTTCTATGATACCCACTGCCGCAAATATATCGCCCAGCACCCTTGCAGCAGTTGTCTTGCCCGTACCGGGATTTCCGGTGAGTACAAGATGATAGCCTCTCCTGCCTGTGATTTTGAGATAATGGCTGGAACGCAGCTGCTGGAATTTTACCTGGTTTATTATCCGGCAAATCTGCTCCTTCAACACATTCATGCCGATAAATTCCTCCAGCACCCTGGCTTCCTCAGGAAGCACAAGCTCTGGCTCAGCTGATTCCACCTCCAGTGTGGAAAGGATTGCCTTGCTTTTTTGGAGCTGTTCACTGGTCATGTTGGATCTCCTGTTGATCTGAAGCTCCTTAATAGAGCCCCCTGCTTTTTCAAGCCATGTAAAAACATGTATTATTTGATCTTCATCCAGTACAACCTCTATGTTCACTTCAGTATTCGCCTGAAGCCTGGGAGGGAGCGGAACCTCAAAGGAGCCTACGATATTTACATAGTCAACCGCAGTATCATCTCCCTCGGTTACTTCAAGCAGAATTATTTCCTGGGAATCATCCACGGTGTAGAAGGTCTTTGCCCCTTTGGCGGGAATGGGAGTGTTCCTTTTCAGGACGACTGTATTGCACCTTTCACGGGTCTTGGCATCCAGTGCAACTACCCCTACACTCTGGGAGGTTACATCAAGTATTTTAGTTCTATCAGGTGATAACTTATCCTCAAGCTCCAGCTCTCTGGCCTGAAGTGCCGCCCCGGCTGCCACCGCCTCATCGGGGTTTATATCCCAAGACGGCTCTAAACCGGATAGTCGCTTAAGCTCACTTGAAACCATAGGCATCCTTGAAGCACCGCCAACCAGCAGTATTTTGCCGATATCCTTCCATGCAAGCCCAGCCTGCTCCAGCACGTCCTCCACCTTATCCCCAGTCCTGCTGCAGAGGTTTTTTGCCATGGACTCAAACTGCTCACGTGTCAGGGTAAGCTTCTCAGTCTGACCTCTGCAGCTGATGGAGAAAGCCGCTTTGGATTTGAAGCTTAGCTGTTTCTTACATTCCTCCGCCTTGCTCCTAAGCTCCTGATAAGCTGAAGAATTGGCTTCCTCGCCGAAGTCGATCCCATGCATGGATCGGAACAGCTCTTCGACCATACCGATTATACAGTCGTCAAAATCCCGTCCCCCAAGCTCCCGTATGCCGTCAGTCGCTCTTACCTGCACTTCCTTTTCTCTGATACTGACAATAGTTGCATCAAAGGTGCCTCCCCCCAGGTCATATACCAGCACGTTCATATGTTTATCCCCCTTAAGGAGTCCGTAAGCCAGGGCTGCCGCAGTGGGCTCGTTGATGACCTTTACCACCTCAAGCCCTGCCAACTCTCCTGCATCCTGTGTCGCCTTCCTTTGGGCATCATTGAAATACGCCGGTAATGTTATTACCGCGCTGTCCACCGCACAGCCCAGAAAGCTTTCCGCATCCGCCTTAAGCTTCTTCAGTATAAGGGAGGACAGCTCCTCCGGAGTGTACTCCCTGTCCCCGCCGCCCTCCTCCGGGATGTAACGGTAGGAGGTATTCCCCATCTGGCTTTTTATGAACTGCACTACATTCCCTGGCGACGTAACGGCATTATCCCGGGCTGCCTTTCCCACAACAACTCTGTTTTCCTCCTCAAACAGTATAACAGAGGGTGTAGTCCTGTCCCCTTCACTGCTGGGAATTATCTCAGGCTTCCCGTCAACGTTTATATATGCAATGGCCGAATTTGTAGTTCCAAGATCTATGCCCACAATCATCCTCACCACTCCAATCAAAGTAAAGTTCAATACTATCATACGGCATTGGAATGGAAATTTTTTTGATAAAGTAAAAACCCACACTGCAAATGCAATGTGGGTTAGGATTGCCCCTCAGATTCATCCCCCTACTCGGAACTCTTTCCCAGCTTTTCAACTATTACAAACAGCAAGTGGAATAGCATTACAGGCATCATACAAATGCCCGCAATGAAGCAGGCTCCGCCAATGATAGCATTTGCAGCCTGAAGGGAGCTTCCTTTTATGATAAGGAGGTCGAATACTCTTATACCGATACCCATTGCTGCCAGTGTGCTGATTCGCCTATATCCTTTAGTGTTCGGAAGAGCAGCCCACAGCATGAACTTAAAGCAGCCGTATATGCCGACCAGTTGGATGACTTTCGATATGCTTAAAAAGTCTGAATATCCATATATGAATATATCAGTTAATGGATCCATCAGAGCCATGAATGCCAGGGCAGTGCCTACGGCTGCCCTGGTCTTGCTGTCTATTGAATTGTATGCCGCCTGGGTAAGCTCTTCCCATGTATGCTTCAGTCTCACTTCTTCCATATTATCCTCTCCCTATCACATCACTGTAGTGCCTGCTCTTGCAGCTTCTATCCTCTCAAATATTCTGACAAAATTGGCATCCTCAATATCTGAAATGTCAACGCCATAAGCTTCCCTTATCTTTTCAACTACCTTCTTGTCCACTCCGTCATCTTCCTCGCTGGCTCTCATATGCAGCAGCGATGACTGGTCGGATATGTAGAATCTACTGTAGTCCGCTCCCAGCACCTTTTCAAAGAAGTCCACCGCCAAATCCTCGTGCTTCCTGATCTCTTTATCCGAGGCGTACAAAACTGTATACTTTCTGCCGTTCTTATCCGTAAACTCGTTTCTACCCATACTATTCCTCCTATAATCATCAGAATTTCATTATAATTATAAAGCAGAGCGGTAGAAATAATTTTGATCATTTTACATCATTTCAAAAACATCAAAAACCCCAAGAATAATCCTTGAGGTTTTCTGTCTCATACACAAAGTCGGCTTCACTTGGAGAATACTTTGTTTATCAGCTTGTATAAACCTATTATCATCAATATAAATGGAATCCAGAAAATCTGACTTTCTAAATCAAAGCCTTTTATCTTTATTATTCCTAAGCTCATGAATGTTCCTGCAAAAGCAAGAGGAAGCAAGTATACCGATATGCGCTCATACAACTTTGTAGAATTTGCCCTGGCATAGTCATCCATAGCACATAATTGTTCATATACCTCATCAAAGACAACCTTATTCTGCAAGACGTTGTGCCAGTGCTCATAGAGCTGCATTGCCAACTCCTTGGTTGAGATCTGGCTGAACCAGGCTTTGGTAGTAAAATCCATTAGGCTTTGCCTGAGACTGCTGATATTCTTATAGTCATGACGGTTCCAATACTGGCAAAGCTTGTATGAAAAGTTCATCACACTATTCCTTTGATGCAAAGCAAGCTTGAATACCTCAAAATAGCCTTGTTTGAAGTCTTCCCATACTATTTCATTCATTTCTCTCACTTTGACGTCATCATATTTGTCTGCTCCAACCAGCAGTGCACCCCCGTTTTTCCCAAAACCGAAAACTCCATGCTCGCCAATATCCAGATAAAGCTGATCCATTTGATTACTTATATATCTGCAGTCACAGTATGGGTCATTCCATCTCAGCTGACTGCAAACCTTATACAATATTTCCTTTTTCTCTGATTTGAAAAAGCTCGAAGAGGCTAACTCAGCAGCCATAAATACCAAGCCCTGCTGCGGAATTACTTTCTCTGAGCTGATACAGCTTCTGAAGACTTTTCCTCCCAAGTCGTCGATTTCACAAATACTGCGATTCAAATTTAGCTGATCTTCCAGGCTTACTTCTTCATGTGCTGCATTCTTGGGCTCTATAATCAGAAAACCGATTCCATAATTGAATACTTCTATGCTGGCATAGTATTTGAAGTATCCACCACCTGGAAGATCTATATTATATAAGACTTGGCTCCTAAATACCCTTCTGTTATCCCTTAAGTATTCAATAATATATGGTAAAAACAAGTCATCGGATTCATGCCCAATAAAACTGGATACCTCCTGAAACCTATCCCGGATATCATTTTTAATATCCTGTTCATATGAGAAAGGATATATATACCTACTATAGGCACGCTTGAGCTTTGGCTTGGAGTAATCGACAGCAACCTTCTCTATTTCCTCTATTGTCAGCAGGCTGCCGGAGCTTGGAGCGTCAACAATGGTATAGTCCTTCTGTTTTCCATCATACCAGGGATCCTGGTTTGTCACCCACGGTTCATTCTCATACCCTTGCCTTTTGCCGGGTTTCCTTTTGGAGAATAGCTCCTCACCGAAAAGCGCAGACTCTTTTTCCAGTTCAGCAGCTTCCAAAAGTGCGCCCAACCCATACAAGCATAGATCACTATTGGGATTGACGGATATGACTGCTCTGTAAAGCTTCTGCCTATATCCTGAAGGCATGGTGAACTCAGATTCTCCCGGGACCGGCACAGGTATGAAAGTGAATTCATAGCCTCTTTTGTCAGGCGCCTCCGAATCCCACCTGGCCCAATACTTATGCAGCTCACATTTTGGCTCCCGTTTCCAAAATAAAGCATCAGCCTCTCTCAATACTTCACCCTTCGTATTCTTAAGAGGAAGTCGCATCCTTCCAGGTATGCAACTCGAGTTAAGCTTATCCTCCATGTATTTGTCATAATCTGTTCTTACGAGCTCAAATTCCTCATTAAATGGACTGTCAACCCAGAACAAGCTTGGGTTATCAAGGGTCCTTACCTTATCCTCCAGCATGGACAGCCTTATCATGGCATATTCGACGAGCTTTATGCCCCTTTCAAGTATTTTCACTTGCCGATATTTATAACGCTTGCTATGCTCAATAATTGCATTATATTCGGGGTCTTGTTCAAGCTGTTTTTCAACCACCTTATCAATGAAACAGCAAGCAGCGAACAAGGTTCTGATATTGTCCGGGTTGATGGCCATCCTTCCTTCATCAACCGCCTCCACGTATTTGATCAGCATTTCATAGTGCTCCGGGAAGCTGCCCTTATTGATGTATTCCATCAGTAAATATGCAGAAGCAAAAGCGTCCAGGTCAGGATTGACATGGGTTATCAGTTTAATTGAGCTTCCGCTTTCCCTGTCTATACTGTCGTCGATAAAACCCTTGCACAGGGTTATCAGCCCTGCAGTACAGCCATAGCTTGTCCCATTGATGTTCAAGCCTTTAATAAAATGGTGATGATCAATAATTCCCGGTTTGAGAGCGTTGCCCACATCAATGAAAATACTGCCGGGTTTTGAATATACAATTCTCTTGTCTGTATTGTCAACCAGGAAACTATTTCCCATTTCTTTTACACTGGTTCCCATACGTATGAAGTCAAATTCAAAGTTAATTACTTTTTCAGACATTTTTTCACTCCAATCCAATATGATCTGTCTTTTCCTACAAGCCAGCCCCATACTAATATTTCTTTATCTGAATTAACTCGTCCAGCTCCTTCAAATAGGTGTTCATCGTATTCTCATCCTTTTCAGAAAGATACTTCAGATAGAGCATATAGTTTGCCAAAGCATTGGCTAATGCCTTCTGGTTGTTCAATATATACTGCAGTATTTTAGATACAACCTTGGGTATCTCCTTATAGAAAATATGAAGGTGTTTTGTTAGCTCAAAACAGTAATTCTCTTTATCAGTATAATCTGCAAAGCTTATGCTAAATAATTCAGTGAAGTTACTCTTACTTGTATAGTCAATAATTCCTGCTGCTTCACGATTCCCATATCCATAATCTATAGCTTCTTTTTCAATGTGCAGTTCACTGCTGTACTTTAGCTCTTCATCTTTTATGAAAGACTTTCCAAATTCGCTAAAAATATAGTCTAACTGTTTTGGATAGTTCAGCTTATCAGTCTTTCCCTGCTTTTGCCTCTCGCTTTCAATTCTCGCGATAGCCCTTGCAGCATTATTATACTGATTAATCATTATAAGAGATTTTAATGCTTCATTCTCTTGATTCAGCTTGATTAGTTCTATAGAAATCTCTGTATATGCATTTGACTTATAACTATCATCAACTTCCTTGAGCAGTATATCTATCTCCTTTAAAGACTTGTTTTGCATCCTCACTGCCTCAACTGCAATTCTCGATAATGCTTTTGACCTGTATTTCTCATCACACTCAGTCTTATCCGCGAGGTCTCTAGCAGCTCTTTCTGCAAACTCACATAGACCGATTCTGTACATCATAACTACACAGTCTGTCAATTCCTCATACTTTGCTGTCGGTACTTCATATTCAAGTTCTTTTTTAGCATGTTCCAGATATTCTTTTAAAAGCATTTCTATTTTTTCCCGATGCCATATGCCAATCAACATTTCTGTCAGCTTTATAATCGTCGAGCTGCGTACCCCGCGATTTATGATGGATTTTGCCAATTCAGCCGCTTCATCGTACTCGCCGAATTCAAACAGCTTGAACGTGATTGATCTTAGGACTTCTGAAGCTATGATACCTTTGACCTTTTCCTGCATATCCTTTAACTCATTTAAATTACCAGTCAAGCTAACCCAATGTGAAATAGCAGGGCATTCGCAATAATCAAATCTATCATAAACAAGAGTATTCTCCAATGTCGTTATTACCTGCCTGATATCAATTTCGCCTTTATATTTCCGATGTTTCTCTACTATTTCTTTAAGTAACTCTCCAGCACGATACTCATAGGATAATCTCCAACGTTCCCGAAAAGCCTTATCCCCTGTTTCATAGTACTCCAGCACTTGCGCGTATTCATCATGGCTTTTTATAAGTCTAAAAAAATTATCTGCCTTAATATTTCTTTCAAGAAACTGGATGGGTAAATGATAGAAAATATCAGCTTCTTCTATTTCGGCTAACTTAAGGTCGTCCTGATGATATGCTTCATTCACCTTCTTGGCTATCTCATTTATTAAAAACTGCTTTTCTGCTTCATCCTTGGTAATGTTATACATCTTCCATAAGGCAGATACCCTGATAATGTCATTATAGGCCATATCCATTACGCTGTAGGCATCTTTCTTATTTCCGGCATGGAAGATATCAACGGAAAGCTTCAGGTATACTTCATCCCTGTAATAATCATCTTCCAGGTAGTGTGAATATGTCTCCATAACCTCCAAAGCTGCATTCAACGCAGATTCAACTTCAGACCTTCTGTAAGCAGTCGCTGCGATATCTACAATAGCTTCATATCTTGCATAGCAATCTAAGCTCTCAAGTATCCTATTACACCTTTCGACTTTATCTTCACAGAAAAATCTAACGGCTGCAATTCTTAGATTCTTAGTACCCTTATCACACTTTTCCAATAAAATTCCAAAAATATCAATGGTTTTATCCATATATGAAAATGAATCAAAAAGCTTAACTATATCGTACAGCTGCCCTTCAAAGGCTTTTACATACCCTTGGTATTCGTTGAAGATCAGTTTTGTTGCATTTATTTTATCAGCATCACTCAGCTTATCTGATGTAGATACTTCAAACGCCAGCAGCAGGTATAGGCAGCTTCGATTTTTTTCCCTCGCAAGCCTTAATTCCTCCAAAGCATTTACTATATCACCCTTATGCACCATCTTCAATATATACTCAGGGGCATTTTTCTGTGCCATATGCTGCTTTAGGGCTTTAATACCAACCTCTATCCGGTCTACTTCAGGTTCGAATTCATCCATCATAAGCAGGTTTTCATATAGCTTGATCGTATGCCGATATTGCCCTGTAATCCTCCTCTGCTCCCTATGGTAGTCTACATTTTCAGCGAGTGCTGTAAGGTCTTCAAGGTTATGTGCTTCTCTCAGGTGGTAGGCATAATACTTCATCATATACTCCCTATAGCCTGGTCCGTATATTAATATGTTTTTATCATTCCATAATGAGCAAAAATCGCTGATGGCTTTATGGGCCTTAGCAAAATTTACGCTGCTTCTCATTATCAAATAATCTCTGAAACTGTCATGGAATAGGCTATAGTGGCCATCCTTGCTAACCTCAATCAAGCCGTATACTTCACTTAAGTTATTCTCAAGGTCTATTTCATTTTCAACTTTAAGGATATTTTGCAGATGTTCTACCCTCAAGGGCTCCTTTGCTGCTGCCATTACATACAATAGCCTTCTTGCTAAGTCAGACTTGGGCATTACTCCGCTATAGTATTCCAGAATACCCTCCGGTATTTTGTCTATATTCTCCAGCTTTATCTTTTTCGCTTTTATGTCCTTGCATAAGAGAGCCATATAGAGGGGGGTTCCCTCTGACCTCTTCTGAATCAGAGGCATCCTCTCTTTGAGCTCGGTAATAACCTTATATTTATCCATTACCCGGTAGAGCATTGCCCTGATTCCATCATCATCTAGCCTTGGCAGCTCATATCTCTCTCTGTTCTCAACATTGATTCTTCCTAAAAGCTCCTCATCAATAGAACTGCTGCGCCTGTACGAGTATATGATTTTGACCTTATCAAAGTTGGCCTTCGGTAGGAATTCCATAATGTTATTACCGGGTATTTTGTCCTCCAAGCCCTCATCAATTCCGTCAAGCATTATTACAAGAGGTTTATCGTAAAAGTCAGAGTATGAGTAAAGCAAATCCTTAAGTGTACTATAATCCATAGCATTATCATTGGTGATACTAACTTCTTTCCCCATAATCCTTGCCAACCCCGTAAGCAGGTACGCCAGCATTGAGCTTGAACTTCCTGAGTCCAGGTCTCTTCTCAGCATATACATCAATACATTGTACTTATCGTGATATAGGGAATTACTTTTCAAATCCATATACAGCTTGCTCAGCAGAGAGCTCTTGCCATAGCCTGCGTATGCTGTGACAATACAATAATATATATCAGGCCGTTCAATTATTTCTAAGATATCCCTCTGCTCAGCATCCCTTCCTACAACTTTATCAGCAAGTTCCATAATCTTATGTGCATTTTGCGAAAAATCCCCATATTCTTTCTTAATGGTTTTGTCCAGCTGGGTCCCCCAGCTTAGAACATCATATATTTTAATAAATTCTCCATAAAGGTCCTTCTTGCTATAATGACACCCTGTAGGGTAATGCAAACAGTCAATGATTTCTTCCTTAATATCGAATCCATTAAAAAAATTAATACTGTTGCTGCCTTTATCGTACTCCAGTAAAGGAAATAGAGAAACAACCTCGTTGTTCCGGTGTACAAGATATGGCCGTTCAGGCATAATATCCGGGTTTATTTCGTACAGCTGCCTGACTCTATCATCATCCATTTCAGAAGCATTACCCTCAACAACAAGAGGCTTTTGCTGTTGATTAAACACAACAAGAGTCGTATCATTGAGCCACTGCGCTTCCTTTAAGAACCACTCCATTGTCCTTTCATACCTGCCGATATCCGCCTCGCAATACTCCGGGAAGGGAATAGCACCGTGGGCATAGTAATTCCTCAATTTTATTATATCAATAGATTCCTTCTTGGCTTTAGATGAATTGCCGCCTTCAACGCCCCCGCTTACCTTTTTCATATAGTCTGAAAAGTAATCATTATTGAATACAGCGCGCATTAACCGTGCAGCCAGCCCATCACTAACTCCTGTATGGTCTACCTCGTATTTGCCCGCTTTGAGTGTGCATTTGCACTTCAGCAGGCTTAATTCGCCTTCAAGTTCAGAAATTGCCTTTTTTATGCCTTCTATGGCAGCTGCATCTTTTTTCTTGACAATCATCTCCGACAGTATGTTCTTCTTTTTATCTAGGTCTCCTTTGATCGACTCCACTACCTGTTCGTACTCTATCTGTGTCAAGTAACTGGCAATACCCTTTTCCTTCAATACCATTCTCGATAGTGAGTGCCAATTCCCCAAAGAAACTCTGCGGAATTGCTTTACGAACTCCTGTTTGATATCATCAGAAAAGCCCAATTTGTCCATATATCGAGCAAGTATATAGGCAGAGTGTGTCTTTATGATGATTTCAAATAGCTCTACCATCGCATGCACTTGAAGGATTCTAAAATCCTTATCCTGCTTCTCCGCATAATAATGATACTTTTCTATGGCCTTATTGATCTGAGGATGGTTGTTCTTGTTCATATAATGTTACTGCACCTCCAAAATACTGAGTTTATTGGAGTTATATTTCTATAGCCTGCGCAATCATTTCAAGTCTGCTGTCCCTGGTTTGCTTATCCAGAGTGCTATTTTCTTTCAGGTAATCTGCATAGGCCGCCAGATATTCTACCAGCAGTTCTCTGTTATAAACGATCCTTGGCAGCATTTTGTAAAGTATTTTGGGCAGCTCCTTTTGTACACTATGCAGACTTTTCAGTATGGAGGCATAAGCCTTATTCATAACCGAACTGTCATAGCCATATCTGTCCATGATTTGCAGTATCGCATCAAGCTTATCATAATCAAATACCTGCTCGATCAACTCGTTCAAAAGGTATACAACACTTGTGTCCCGCTCCTTTACTACAATTTTCTTTAGGGCATCGACAAAGCATTTGTTTGATTCATTATGCTTTCCATCCTCTGATAAACACTTCGATATAACTCCGAGAGCCTTAGCGCATCCCCCTGTATCATATATTCCCCAGGCAAGCTCCAGGGCTTTTTCCTTCCCGCTTTTTTGGTATAGCCCCAGGCATATGGCCGAAAGGGTGTTATTCTTTTCCTCATCGTAGGATATATGCTTAATCGTCTCAAAAGCCTTTTCTTCTTCTCCAAGCCTAAACCATTCAATCGCTATATATTTAAAGGCTTTATCCCTAAAGTAATCCATGTCCTCCTTTAGGTTAACAGCATCGAACAGCCTGTTCAGATAATCTTTCTTATTATCCCCTTCACTGTAGCCAGATACATACCAATTCAGTGACTGCCTGCCATCCTCGTTATCATAATCACTGCGCACACTGTCCCACTCTGAATGCTCTTGTCCTTCCTTCCAAATATTATTATGACTGATTTTCCCTTTTGACTTTAAAAACTGCTTGCCCATTAATTCAACCGCTTTGTCATATGCATCTATTACAACAAGATTATCACATATATTTAGCAGTTTTTCATAGCCTTTATTAGACTCAAGTGTGCTTTCAAGAGTCTCCAGGTACAGTCGCTTGAACTCCTCCTTTTCTTCTTCGGATGCATTTCCCATCTGGATCAAGATATGCCAGATAAACTCCAGCTTACTCCCTCCTACTTCAGTTCCTTCTATGCAGTTAAGTGCCCATCTGTATAATCCATATTCAGCAAATACTTCCGCAAATACCCTCAGATAACTCTGCCTTTTACTGGTATCAGCCTCATTAATGCTATCTTCTAATAATTCCTTGATCCGCCTATAACCTTCAACTTCATTTACATTTTTCATGTACTCCATATGTATTCTGGTATGTGAACTTATATATTTTTCTTTATTATCAAGATAATTTGTGTTGATGCTTCCTGCGTAATAATATGCATTTTCAAAATCCTGTTCCTTTGCAAAAGCAACCGCTAACTCCCCCAGACTTGTCGAAATGTAATACGGAGAGTTATATTTATCCCTAGCCTGCAAGACCTGGCTAAACATCTCCAGTACTTCCCGGGCTCGGTCAAGGCGTTTTCTTGCTATTAAAACGACCATGATATCATTGTATATTGATACCAGCCAAACCAGTTCCGTAGCATTGTCTGCTATGAATACCGACTCCTGCAGCATATCCAGCTCCGCCAGCTTTACGGCTATATTCTGAAGGTTAACCCATTTAGGCTCCGTCCCAACGACTGATGCAAGGAGTGAAAAGCCCTTGTCCATATCTCCTTGCTTTATAACTTCCAATGCAATCTTCTCCAACATATCCAACATCTCGTATGGATTTTCAACAGTATATGCCTTTGCAGCCGCAATATCCAATATTTTCATTGCCTGCTCCCGAAGATTTTCATTGAATAGATGTACCGATTCATCAAGCTTTTCACTTATATATGCCCCTACTTCACTTTCAGCATTATCTTTCTCCCTGGCGTAATTTCCCTCCATTTCATTTCCATTGGATAATTCCGAAAACCTTATCAGCTCAAGTACCTCTTTAGGCAATATCTGTGACAACCTGAAGCCTTTGATTGTCCTGCTTCCGCTACCATACTCGGAAGTTGGCAGGTATTGGCCGGTAGGCAAAGCTTCAAATCTAGCAGTGATGATACCCCTTTGAGTCAATGGTTCAATATTGACTCCCAACTGCTGAATTCCAATTAATATTTTCATGAGAAGAAAAAACGGATACTCGTTGTATATATTGAAAATGCTTGGATTATTGACAAGACCCCTATCAGCATAATCCAATATCAGTTTTAACTCAGCTCTTTTCTCTTCATCTTCTGCCAAATAATCATTAAGTACCCTGTAAGCCATACTCATATAAACTGCAAGACGCGCCCTTTCCGGGAGTATTTCTACATTTTTCATGATATCTTCAATTATCAGGCTGGACATACGTCCTTCTCCAAGACTTATGTCTAGACTTGAATAAAGCTCACATGCCTTTATCCCCAACTCAATTAATCTTGCTTCATTCTTTTCAGCCACAGCAAACTGCATTGCATCCTTATACAGCTTCAAGCCATAAATGTACTTTCTGGTAATCTTAACCTGCGCATTAATATAATCCTTATTTTCTGCGAGGTTATATAATACTTCTCTGTTGTCAAGACTGACAAGATGCTCTGAGTAATATTTGCAGGCATATTCATAGACTGTAGGGCTTGAGGCCTTTCCCATACTGCAGTCCATTGCATACCTCTCACAATAGTCTGCTATTGCCTGCTCCAACCTTTGGAAGTTCGCTTTATTGCTCTTCAGATATTCTCTGAGGCTTTCATGAAATAGCTGATAGCTTCCCTTTTCCTGGCCTTTTCGAAGCACTTCCTTCAGTACTGCCACTGCAGCCTTTGCCTCCCCAATACCAATATTCAGGATTAGCACCAAATGGTTCTCAGTCAAGTAATCCCTGGCTGCAGCAAAGGTATATAGGCAATCTAGTATTACATTCCCTCTCTCTTGCCGGCAACATCTGTCAATGAAATCATCAAATAATCCGCTTATCCCCCCAGGCATTATATTTACCGAGTTGCTATCCAGTTTCGTTTTCTCTTCCTCAAGCTTGTTGCATAGCAACTTGATATATAGGGGATTGCCTTCGGATTTTTCAGTTATCTTGTCTATTATTTCATTGTTGGCTGACAATAAATGCTCGTCTATATATTCACCCAATATCTCCCTGACGTCTTCACTATTGAGCTTTTCCATACTGAATTCGTGAGTATATTCCAATGGGAGCAACCTGTTCACAAACATTTCAATCTCATAGCAGTTTCTAGATGTATATATAACAATTATATTCTTAAACACATCACGGATCAGATACTGAAGGAA
>CAZNMO010000014.1:0-16469 GCA_964574195.1 uncultured Clostridiaceae bacterium
TGGAAGGTTTTTTTATTATATAGGAAAGTATTGCTTTCCTATACAATGGGGGTGCAAGGGGGAGAAGCCCCCTGCCGAACAAGGAGGGTGCTCAGGATGCGGAGCATCCGTCGAAGGGAACATAGGGTTCCCTAGCGAAAAAAAGCGTCGTGAGACGACTTTTTTATGTCATAATATGATTTTCCGAGGTGATATAAATGGACGCAGGCCCCAGTAATTATAACAGTAAAAATTGGATAAAATATCGGGGAAAGTCTGTTTATTTCACTATATACAGGTTCTTTTCCCATGGATGGGAGGAAGTATTATGGAAAATCTTATCAAGGATTTTATTGAAAACAAAAATTATTCTGCTATAAAAAAAGAACTTGAGGATTTGCAGCCTGCGGATATTGCTGAGCTGCTGGAAGAGCTTGATACAAAAAACAGCCTGCTGGTTTTCAGGATGCTGCACAAGGATACTGCTGTCGAAGTGTTTGCACACCTTTCTGTAAAGCAGCAGACCAATTTCTCACTTATGATAAAGGAGAATGAGCTGAAGGAGATACTTGAGGAGCTGTACTTCGACGATAAGATCGACTATCTGGAGGAAATGCCCTCAAGCGTTGTAAAGAAAATATTGATGTATTCTCCTGAAACGGAACGTAGACTGATCAACCAGTTCCTCAACTATCCCGACAATTCGGCGGGAAGCTTGATGACGATAGAACTGGTAGACCTTAAGAAGGAGCTTACGGTAGACGAAGCGCTTCTTCATATAAGGAGGACCGCTGTAGACAAGGAGACAATATATACCTGTTATGTTACCGACAACAATAGAAAACTGGAGGGGATCGTATCCCTGAAGGATCTTGTAATAGCGCCTGAAAAGAAGACAGTAGAAGAGATAATGGAGACTGAGCCTATATCAGTCAAGACCATAGACGACCAGGAAGAGGTAGCGAACCTCTTCAAGAAATATGACCTTTTGTCTGTACCTGTCGTAGATCAGGAAGATAGACTCGTAGGAATAATAACCATAGACGATATCGTGGACGTTATCGAAGAGGAAGCGTCTGAAGACATCCAGATCATGCACGGTTTGGCACCGAGTGAGGAGGAATACCTGGAGGCAGATGTTTTCACCCTGGCAAGGCAGAGAATTTTCTGGCTGTTGTTTCTTATGTTATCTGCAACTATAACCGGCAGTATAATCCAAAACTTTGAAAAAAGCCTGGAAAAGGCTGTTGGTCTTGCGGTATTCATACCAATGCTTATGGGAACTGGAGGCAATGCAGGCACACAATCCTCGACACTTGTGATCAGAGGTATCGCACTTGGAGAGGTGGCAATAAACGACGTATTAAAGGTAATATGGAGAGAACTTCGTGTCAGCATGATGGTTGGGTTTGTGCTCGCATTGGTCAATTTTGCAAGAGTGTATTTCCTGGGGGGAAACTCCTTTACCATATCGCTGGTGGTGAGTCTGACACTTATGATAACCATAATACTTGCAAAGGTGATAGGCGGAGTGATTCCACTGTTTGCTAAGGCTGTGAAGCTGGATCCGGCGATCATGGCGAGCCCGTTGATATCTACCATGGTAGATGCAGTAACTCTGTTGTCTTACTTTAAAATTGCTGAGATCATAATGGGAGTATAAAAAGCGAAGATCCTTCGCTTCACTCAGGTTGACAGTTGAGAGTCATCCTGAGCGGAGCGAAGGATCTTTTATCTTGAAACAGTCTATTTTATTTTATCGTCAGTGCCTTTTTAAGCACCCGTGAGGCTATCGGTGCAGCAGTACTGCCGCCGCTGCCGCCATTTTCAACAAGCACGGCAATTGCTACCCTGGGTTTGTCTGCAGGTGCAAAACCAACGAACCAGGCGTGGGATTTCAAATCTGTGCCCACTTCAGCGGTACCGGTCTTTCCCGCTACGGTGACCTTGCTTACTTTAGCTTTTGTGCCTGTTCCGCCTTTGACCACCTCTACCATCAAGTCGGTTATTACGGCTGCTGTATTTGCGTCTGTCGCCTGCCCCAGCTGCTTAGGCTTGTATTCCTTAAGGATCCTGCCTTTGTTGTCTGTAATGCTACTTACCGCATAGGGCTGCATCATAACACCCTTGTTGGCGATGGCTGCCGCCATCATTGCAGCGTGCAGGGGAGTCATAAGTACTTCTCCCTGTCCTATGGACTGTTCTGCAACATTCTTGCCGTTTATTTTATTAGGAAAAACACTGGTTGATACATTCATATCGATTTGCAGGCTCTTGTTGAACCTGAATTTTGAAGCTTCATTCAGCAAAGCGCTGTTTCCTAGCTTCAAACCCTGCTTGATGAAATAGGAGTTGC
Organism: uncultured Clostridiaceae bacterium; assembly: GCA_964574195.1. Classification (GTDB taxonomy): domain Bacteria; phylum Bacillota; class Clostridia; order Lutisporales; family Lutisporaceae; genus BRH-c25. The sequence continues at coordinate 2,336 of CAZNMO010000014.1, forward strand.
AGGAGCGCTTCAGGGCTTCTTCCAGGGTCAGCTTTCCGTGAGCCTTGCCATCACTGTCCTTGATGATATATCCATCTACATCCACTTGGCCTGTGCACTCTACTTCAATATCCTGCAGCTTGTTTTTCAGTATTGCCGAGGTAACCACCAGCTTGAATATCGAACCGGGTGCGTAAAGCCCTTCTGATGCTCTGCTGAGAAGGGGGCTTTTCTTGTCATTTATCAGGCTGTCCCAATTATTCTGTATTGAAGATGGATCGTAATCCGGTTTGCTTACCATTGCAAGTACCTCACCGGTATCAGGCCTCAGCACCACTATGGAGCCTTTTTTTCCACGAAGCTGCTCAGAGGCATACACCTGGAGCGATCTGTCCAGTGTCAACCGTATATTGTTGCCGTTTATATAGTAGTCGTTCAGTTTGCTCCTCAAGGATTCCATGGTGTCGCTGGAGCTCATCAACTCCTTGTTGTAGAAGGCTTCAAGTCCTGAAGAGCCGTAATTCTTACTGGAGTAGCCAATGATATGTGAAAAGGACCTTGGATATACGTATTTTCGTTTTACTCCTGATTTGTATTTGGTGCTCTTTACAAGTACCTCTCCTTTTCTATCCTCTATACTTCCCCTGATTATGTTTTCGCTTGATTCTCTCAGTCTCCTGTTGTATGAGTTGGAGGATATCACCCGCGCTTCAAATAGGCTGAAATATACAAGGTATAAGCATATAAGCGCAAAGAGTACCAGGAAGGTCTTTTTAATTACATCAATTCTGTTTTTCAATAGTTTCACCCCTGTCTTCCGCCTGCTTATTGTTTATGGAAGCAATATAATAAAGTATCCCCAGATTAAGGAACTGGGAAAGCAGTGAACTGCCGCCGTAGCTTACAAACGGCAAGGTCACTCCGGTTATCGGTATTATATTCAATACCCCACATACTATGATGAGGGTCTGTATCACTGTCAGGGAAGTAAGCCCAAGGGCTGCAGAGGAATAAATGCTATTGGAGCATTTGGAGCTTATATCCATTCCTATCGCACTTATAAGCGCAAACAGGGACAGAAGGAAGATACCTCCCAGGATCCCTGTTTCTTCACAGACGGCAGAAAATATAAAGTCTGTGTGAACTGCAGGTATGAATTTGGGATCTCCCAGGAACAGCCCCGTGCCTAACAATCCTCCTGTGGCAACTGCGAAAAGCGACTGGGTTATCTGATAGGATTTGCCGGAAACATATTTCCAGGGATTGACCCAGGCAAGAACACGGAATTTTATGTAGGAAAAGGCAAAGTAGCTTATGAAGGCTCCTCCCAACGCCACTCCTGCCGATGCTGCAGTATAGTACCCCTTGATATCCTTGGTGAACAGCATTACCCAGAATACAGTGAAGAATATGAAGGCAGAGCCCATGTCCCTTTGCAATACAAAGAAAACTATCAACACCAGCATTGAGGCTGCAATCCGGGCAAACCTCCAGATATTCAGCTCCTTATCCAGAAGGCAGGCTATGAAAAATACGAATATCAGCTTGATGAATTCTGAGGGCTGTACACTTGTAAAGTAAAGGTTTATCCAGTTCTTGGAACCATTGATCTCTGTTCCCCATAGTTGGGTCACAACAAGAAGGAAAAGTATTGCGCCCCCAAGCAGAAAGCGGTGCTTATACTTTATCTCAAAGCGCCTCATAAGGAGGATTGCCGCAAAAAATGCGAGCAGCCCTACCATTGAGAAATATGCTTGCCTGGTACCGTATTCAGGGCTGAGCCTGTACAATATGCTGAGTCCGACTGTCAGCAGGTTGAATGCGGCATCATACATAAGCGGGCTAACCGGCTTCAGAAATCTTGATAGCAGAAGCCTGGAAGCAATATAGAAAGCAGCGAGGCCTCCTCCTATATACAGAGCCATATAGTCCATAGGCTCAAAGTAATATGAGATCAATGCAAAATTCATCAGGATAAGGCTAAGATTAAGTATTGGAGCCAACAGCCCTGCTGCTTTTCTGCCCTTGTAATAGGAAAGATAGCAGCAGAGAGCGAAGCTTGCAGTTATAAAAGCATATATGAACCTGTAGCTCCAGGAAAGTACTTCAAACATTGTATCACCAACCATTTAAGATTTATCGTTCCACTTCCAATATTATTCTATTATACATTATAATAGTGCTAAATTCATCTTACAATTTCCATACATTTAATTAGACGAGTATTTATGATAGAATATTTCAGAAGGCAAAAATAAAAACAGAAGGAGCAGATTATGTCATACAAATATGTATTATTCGATCTTGACGGCACATTGATAGATACAAACAAACTGATCATGGAATCCTTCAGGTATACTTACAAAACAGGGCTAGGCCTTGAGGTGAGCGACGAGGAGATACTAAGGTATTTTGGTGAGCCCCTGATAAAGACCTTGGCAAGATTTTCGGAGGAAAGGGCCGATGAACTGTACCGGATATATATAGACTATAATGAGACACGCCATGATGATGCTGTGACCATATTTGAGGGAGTGAAGGAGCTTCTGGAGGAGCTGGAGAGGCAAGGCTGCATATTGGCGTTGGTGACATCAAAGAGGAGCAAGGTCGCTTTGATGGGACTGGACTTATTTGATATAAGAAAGCATTTCAAGGTGTTTGTGGCGCTTGAGGACACAGAGCTGCACAAGCCCAACCCGGCACCTGCGCTGAAAGCCCTTGAGCTTCTTGGGGCAAGGCCGGAAGAAGCAATAATGGTAGGAGACAGTGTCTTTGATATCCATTGTGCCCATGGGGCGGGGATAAAGGCGGTACTTGTGAAATGGAGCGCAGCCCATGGCTTCCAGGAGGAGGTTTCCGCAGATTATGTGGCCCATGATACGGCAGAGCTGTATGATATAATAATGCAATAATTGCTGTAAAGATCCTTCATTTCACTCATGGTGACAGTTAGGTGTCATCCTGAGTGAAACGAAGGATCTTTTGCTTTTCACTATTTGTTCAAGTGTCTTGCGTTATAGTGGAAATAATGTTACTATATTATATGAGAATTATCGTTAATTATATGAAAATTTGCATATCTTGAAAGGAGGAACAATAATATGAGTTTGGACTTTTTGTATCTCAATGAAGCTGATATGATCCAGGCAGGGGTTTTGGATATGAAGAGGTGTGTACAGTCCATGGATGATGTTTTTCGCTTGATGGGCAAGGGTGACTATCTGATGGGAGGACATAAGGAAAACTCCCACGGATTGATGTTGTTTTTCCCCGATGAAAAAAGAACAGAGAAGATGCCTGTTTCGGGTCCTGACAGGAGATTTATGGCAATGCCTGCATATTTGGGTGGAAGATTCTATGTTTGCGGACAAAAGTGGTATGGCTCTAATGTTGAAAATACCAAGAAGGGCCTGCCAAGATCGATACTGACCGTAATGCTGAATGATGTAGACACAGGTGCGCCCCTTGCATTAATGTCTGCCAACCTTTTAAGCTCAATGAGGACAGGAGCTATCCCTGGAGTTGCAACAAAATACCTGCAGAGGAGCAATGCATCCGTTGCAGGCATAGTTGGAGCCGGAGTAATAAGCCGTTCCTGCCTTCTTGCAATAGCAGAGACAATAGCTGTAAAGGGTGAAGTTCGAGTATATGACCTGTTCTATGATAAGGCGAAGGCTTTTTGTGATGAGATGACAAAGCTGACAGGCCTCAATGCTTATCCTGTTGATTCTCTTGAAAAGGCGGTCAGGGACTGTGACATCGTGAGTATAGCTGCATCAGGTATTGCAAAGGTCCAGATACAGGATGAATGGATAAAACCGGGTGCCGTCATAGAGCTTACCGGAGCTGCAGAGCTGAGTGAGAACTGCTATATCAATAATCGTGTAGTAATGGACAACTGGAAGATGCATGAAGAGTGGCTTGACGAATTACGCGAGCATCCGGAGAGGATAGGGAGTGCCAATGCGGGACATCCGTCTGACCCATTGCTTAAGCTGATACTTGAAGGGCGGAAGAATGTCGAGGATATCAATAGTCTCGGGGAGATCATCGAGCATCCTGAAAGAGGGCGCAAGCATGACAAGGAGACGATCATATTCCTGACCGGTGGTATGGCAGTAGAGGATGTTGCGTGGGGATGGGATTGCTATCAGCAAGCTTTGAAAATGGGAATAGGGCAGAAACTCATGCTGTGGGACAAACCTCACTGGGCATAAGATAATATAAAAAAGAGCCGCCTCAAAAGATTTGAGGCGGCTTTCGTTTTATATCAGTCCTCGTCGTAGATTTTTATCCAATGGCTTATGCATGGGCCATCACAGGCTTTCTGCAGGTGGTGCATGACATCCTTGCGGATCATAATGGCATCGCCTTCTTCCAGAGTGTGCTCCTGTCCTTCCATAACCACTATCAGGCGCCCTTTTGCTACAATACCGAACTCGCTGTGGGAATGCTGCGAGCTGGAGTATTCCTTGTTGGAGCCTTTTATTGTAAGCACATCGAGAGCAAAGCTGCCGGGCTTTGAGTATACTGCTTCATAGCTCACTATATTGCTATAGTCATAGACCATCGCCCTCTCGCTTTTTCGAACAATAAGAGTTCCGTTTTGCTCCTTGACCTGAGTAGAGACAAGTTCGTTTGCCGTTACCCCAAGTGCAAAGCATATTTTTTGAAGGTTGTTGAAGGAAGGGCTATTCATGCCTCGCTCTATTTTGCTTATGAAGCCTACTGAAAGCTTGGTAGCATCTGCCAGTTCCTTAAGTGTCAAACCCTTTTGTTTTCTTAGATCCCTTATTGAACACCCTAGATTTTGCAAACTGTTCAACCTCCTGTTACTGAGTACGCTTTACCAGTAAAATGAACTTTAAATCCAATAATATCCTTTTCATATTATAAGCTGGTTATTCACTTTTGTCACCAAATATTTTCATTTAGTGATAAATTCCATGAAAAAAATTTAAAGGGACCTGTTTATTTGTTCCACGATCTCGCGGATGGTGTGTTTATAAGGATCGGACAGCAATATGACCAGTTGCTGTTGTTCTTCCCGTGAGAGAATAGGGCGGGTAATTCTCATAAACTTATCAGTGATCCATTTCATATCAATATTGTCGGATGACTCTCCCGGTGCTGCCACAACGTCACTCTTCAATATACGACCATCCTTGAGGAATAATTCCACCCACGCCAATCGCTTGTCGGGAAACTGTTTTTCCATTTCCGGATCCATGACAAATGAGAGCCTTTTCATCATAGCGAGCACTTCCGGATCAGCCAAGGCTTCTTCCCTGACCTGTTCAAAGCCCAAATCACCTGCGACTATGGCAGCGGCAACAGGGTATGCGATGTTATACTGTGCCTCATCGGTCGTAGTGGGAACCATTTTGCTGAGCCTTGAAGCGGAAAGGAAGGTGTGTACTATTACCTTATCAATATCAGCGGCGGAAAAGCTTGCATTTTTCATCATATCAAGGCTTGCAAGTATTGGCTGGTGAGCCCACCTGCAGCAGGTATAAGGCTTGAAGTACAGATTCAATATCTCATAGCGGGTACCCAGAGTTTCAAGCAGATCACGATATTGAGGCATCTCAAGTAGATGGCCTTTTCCGGTAGTGCCACATATAGTCTCCAATACTGCCATGGAACCTATAAGTGCACCAAAGGGTACGCCGTCCTTATTCATGGAAGGGTACTCAACAGAGCGCATTACAGGGGTGATGGGTGCATGGAACTCAGCGACGGATAGTGCGTTGTTCAGCTGTTCCCTGGTCAGGCCAAATAGTCTACCGACTCCGGCAGCGGTACCAAATGCACCATATGTACCGGTGCTGTGCAGGTATTTGTAATGATCCTGCAGTGCCAATCCGTTCCTTACAGTAACCTCGTAACATACAGCCAGGGTCGTTAGATATTCTTGATAGGAAACATTCTTTTCAAGTGCGGCGGCCATCAATCCGGCTATGAAAGAAGTACCCGGGTGCCCCTTTATCATATTGTGTCCGTCATCTATGTCAAAGGAGTTGGATGCATGACCCATTGCCACAGTTGCTCCCATAAAGCTTAGGCGCTCTTTTGAGCCTACAACGGCAATATCTCCTTCAGAATAAATACTCTTTGCCACGCAGACACCTGCGGCATGCTGCCGCCCTCGGCTGCCCAGCAGCAGTGCCATGATAAGATCGATCGAACAAACAACAGCACGCTGTTTGACCTGCTCGGGCAGGTCCTCCCATTTCGTGTTTAGTATGTAGTCCTCCAGCTTGTAATCGGTTATAAATTCCATAGGATTATCTCACTCCTCAAACATTGCATTAGAGGAGAGTATCATAAATAATACCTCCTCCAATGTGACTTTCTATTGCTGTATAAAACCTGTCAGGCTTTGCAAAAACAGATTTGTCCTATTTGTTGTAAACGCCTGTATTGAGGTATGTGAGCAATTCATCCTTGCTCATGCCGTCAATACCGAGGTAAGAAAGTGAATAGCCTTCGGAGAAATAGTCCTTACCGATCATGGCTCCTGCCAGGACTATCATAGAATCTATGATGGGGGTATTGATACCATACTGCACTCCCAGTTCATGATAGATCTTGCAGCCAACCGGAACATCCTCGGTCACATATCTGTGGTGGATGTTGTTAGGCCCGACATTTGCTTCAGTTGTCGGTTGATCCAGAGGCAGATACATATTGTCCTTACCATCCTTATCCTTGCCCATGTATTCCTGGGAAAGTACGCTGCGGCGGCTGAAGAAGTCACGATAATCATAACGGGGGAGATCTACTCCGATACCTTCGGCCAATGCGATCTCTTCATTATAGAATTTGTACTGAACCTCACAAATTGAAGGGCATAGCGCATGAGCATACATAGAATAACCGGACTTGTCAAAATCCCCAAATATGATCCCCCAGTTTTCCATGGTAGAAACACCCAGAAGAGTGGCAGGAACATGAATGACAGGGTTAATGTTGCTGAAACCAATATCCAGAACCGTATTGCCTTTGACAGGACCATCACCCTCTGTGACTGCATCTATGCAGGCTAAGGATTTGGAAGCCTCCATGAAATCATCTATGTCGGTCATGGGAAGGGTAGCCCCGCGAAGGGTTATGGCACGATACTTGACACCAACGTGCGGCAGCATAAAGCCGCCTACGGTCTCAATTCTGGTTCCATATGGCGCACTGGACCAACCGCCGACAATTACCTTCTTTGTGCAGCCTGTTTCTCTCATTAGCTTACGAAGCAGGAGGGTTCCGAAGTTATCCGTGAAGATGCTTATGACCTGACCATCCTCCAGACAGGGTATCAGCTTACGGAACAAGGGCTCATGGGCGAAAGCGGGGGCGGCAACTATAATATGTCCTGCGCCTTTTACTGCCTCGGCTATATCTGTTGTTACAACGTCGATCATCGCATGTCCCGAACGCTTAAAGTTATAAAGGCTCCTCTGGATACCATCCAGTTCTATACCGGTACGCTTCAGATTAAGAAGGCTTTTTTCAGCAAATGGCAGAATATCATACAACCTAACCTCACGTCCGGCTAATTTGCAGTCTGCAGCACAAGTTTTTCCTACTGCGCCGCCTCCAATTACAGCAATCGGTTTCTCCCTTAAATAATCCATTTTTCCCATTTAGTTATACCTCCATTTTTTATATTTAGTTTCGTAAAAAAGAACCGGTAATTTTCATATGATGAAAAATATTGGCATTTATCAATCATAAATTTTACTATTGTGTACATCGAAATGCCAATAATGACATGGATTTTCTTATTCAAAAATACCATATAAGGCTTTATGTGTCAAGAAAATCATTAGCAGAATAATATACCTGTAAAACTGTAGGATAATTCTCCTTATGCTAACACAGATGCACTATATGAAAAAAGTTTCATATATTAGCTTTTTGTGCTTTGAAGGTGAGAAAGTGTCGTAGAAGGTGGATTTCAACCTGCAAAAACCTGAAAATTAAAATAAGATTTCGACTTAATATGAAGTAACAGAAAGTAACGCAAAGTAACAACTTCAAGAAAATAGAAGGTTACTCGGATTAATCAGAATTGTCTGACAAATGAATAATGCAATTAACATAATAACAATTTTAAGAGCGAAATAAGCCCTAATAACATGACTTTTTGTAATGAATACTGATTATGGTATAAAAATGATAGAATAAAGCATATACTCTATAACCATTGCGGCAGAAGGGATAAGACCTTATAGTCAATTCGATGTGAGACCATTTGGAGATATAGACAGTACAAATTATGACTTGCTATAGGAAACTTTGTATGATATAAATTAGAATAGAAAGAATATTATGTGAAAATTTTTTCGTCATACCTTATCGATCAGTGTACTATAAATTAGTATGGCGAAAAGTCAATGCAAATTGACGAATATTTTTTATTTTGTGAGGGAGTTGTGTTATCAGAGTAGCCTATGAACCAGGGAACAGTACATAACAGAAAGGAGTTAAGATCATGAAAAAACACCTTAAGTCACTTTCACTCGTACTTGCTCTATTAATGATCGTCACAATGTTTGGGGGATGCAGTGCACCAAGTAAAGAACCAGCCGCAGGTGAACAGCCTGCAACAACCGACGCTCCTGCAGCCGCAGGTAATGCGCCAAAGCAGGCAGTTCCTTTTGAAAAGCCTGCAGCTGACGCTAAGTTGGATGAGGATATCACAGTTGTTCAGGCTCTGGACATGGTATCCTTCGACCCGATCAACACTTCTGACCTTTCAAACGGTTATGTAATCAACAACATTTACAGCAAATTGTTCGATTTCGATGAAAATCTGAACGGTGTGCCGGAATTGGTAGAAAACTACAAGATGGTCAGCGACACAGAATGGCAGTTCCAAATCTACAAGGGAGTTAAGACCCATGATGGAAAAGAACTGACTGCTGACGACGTAGTTTTCTCTCTTCAGAGGACCCAGTCAGGTACAGCTATCGGTGCTTTGTTCAAACCGGTAGACAAGATTTCCAAGGTAGATGATTACACAATCAGCATTACAACAAAAGGACCGTATCCAGCACTTCCTACAGCTTTGACCCACCAGGCAACCTGCATAGTTCCGAAGCATTATGCTGAACAGGCTGAGGCAACCAAGGACTGGAGCAATCCGATAGGTACAGGCCGTTATAAGTTCAAGAGCCGTTTGATCGGTGATAACATTGTATTGGAAAGATTCGATGGATATTTCAATCAGAATGACCCTGCCCTCAACAAGACTCTGACCTTCAAGATCATTCCTGAAGGCAGCGGCAGAACAATTGCTGTTGAAACAGGAGCAGCGGATATTAATATCGTATTTGATACTGTTGACTATGACCGTGTGCTTGCCAATCCTAAAGTACAGCTTTGGGAGCATTACTCCCAGACAGTATGGCACCTTGGCTATGACAATACACAGAAGTGGTTTGACAACAAGCTGGTTCGCCAGGCCATAAACTATGCCATAGACCGTGAAGCTATGCTGGAAGTAGGACATAACGGACATGGTACAGTAGTGTATAACAATGCAACCTTTGCACCGACTTGCTTGGGCGCGATTGAAAACCCATTGGGAAAATACAGCTATGATCCTGAAAAGGCAAAGGCTCTTATGAAAGAAGCCAATTGCCCTGGTTTTGAAACAGAGATCATCGTGTTCCGCGATGAAGCAGAGCGTATGGCAGTTTTGGCTCAGTCCTATCTGGATGTAATAGGTATTAAGGCAAAGGTCACAAGAATTGAAAATGCAGTATTTGCCAGCACTATAAAAGAGCATAAGGCTCCAATGTTTATAACAAGCTGGGGCGCATACTGGGATCCGGACCTGTTCCTCGCTCGTCGTTTCAGCCAGGCAGGTATAGGAGGAGTTAACCGTGTTTGGTATCTCAATCCAGCTCTTGATGTCCTGATAGAAAAAGGCCGTGCTTCTTTCGACAATAATGAAAGAGCCAAAACCTACAAAGAAGTTCAGGAATTCCTTGCTGAAGAAGCTCCGGAAGCTGACTTATATGTAAATACAATGTATGCACTTGCAAATAAAGACCTGAAGGGCATAGAAATCAACGTTGAAATGCCATACCATTATTACAAACTACATTATTAACAGCAACTGACCACATTAATAAAAATATAGCAGAATACTGTAATTAGGAATTAAAGACCTTCGACATGTTCCCCGGCATCAGTTGGGGAACATGTCGGCTATAGGAGTGAAATTAATGATTAAATATATTGTAAGACGATTAATAGCAATGATACCGGTCATACTGGCATTGATATTTGTGGTTTTCACCATAATGTACTTGACCCCGGGTGATCCTACTGCAATCATTCTTGGTAATGAATACTCGGATGTGGCAAGCGCTAAGCTCAAGGCAGAGCTGGGTCTTGATAAACCGTTTATAATCCAGTTTTTTAACTATGTTGGCAATTTACTGCAGGGAGACTTTGGAACATCCTATATTACCAGGGAGCCTGTTTCAGAGCAGCTGTTAAGCCGTTTCCCCAACACTGCCAAGGTAGTTGTGGGAGCTATGTTGGTATGTGTATGCCTGGGCGTACCCATCGGGGTTTATTCCGGAACCAAACCATACTCATTTGTTTCCAATGTGACTATGGTTTTGGGCTTGTTGGGGGTATCGCTGCCTATATTCTGGCTGGGGCTCCTGCTGATACTCTTTTTCTCGGTTTACCTGGGTTGGCTGCCATCCAGCGGTATAGACAGCTTTGCGCATCTCATACTTCCATCCATAGCCCTGGGAGCCAACTATATGGCTAATATAATGAGAACTACTCGATCCTCGATGCTTGAGGTAGTACGTCAGGACTATATACGTACAGCGAAGGCGAAGGGCGTAAGCGAGAAAAATATAATACGTCATCATGCTCTTAAGAATGCAATGATGCCGACCATCACGGTTATAGGAATGAACATTGGTGCTTTACTCGGCGGCGTTGTGCTCACAGAAACCGTGTTTTCCATTCCCGGAACCGGCAGAATGCTTGTTGAATCCATTAACAAGAGAGATACACCCAGCGTTTTGGGCTGCCTGATAATCATGGCAGTTTGTGTGGCTGTTTCTAACCTGATAGTTGACCTCATATACGCATATATTGATCCAAGAATCAAAGCACAGTACAGCGGAGGGAGGGGCTAATCATGGAAAATACGACCAAAAAATACACCACACGAAAGGAATTTTTTAAACAGTATAGGAAAAAGAGCAGAATGCAGGAAATCTGGAGGATGTTCTGCAAAAACAAACTGGCCGTTGTAGGACTGATATTCTTTCTGATTATTGTAGCAGTAGCAATTGCTGCTCCTGTAATAGCCGATTATGAGCAGGAGGCATTAAAGATACATGTGCCTCAGAGGCTTAAAGCTCCAAGTGCGGAGCATATCTTCGGTACTGATGAAATGGGCAGGGATATATTCGCCCGTATCGTGCACGGCGCCCGTATCTCGCTTGTAGTAGGATTATCTGCAGTAGCCATAGCACTTTTTGTTGGTGGCGCATTTGGAGCTATTGCAGGCTTTTTCGGAGGTAAGGTTGATAACGTCATAATGCGTGCGATGGATGTATTTCTTTGCCTGCCTGACGTTCTTCTGGCGCTGGCCATCGTTGCCGCATTCGGTACCAATTTGATAAATATGACTGTTGCCATAGGGCTTTCCTTCACACCGAAGTTTTCACGTGTTGTACGCTCGGCGGTAATGACAGTAAGAGGTATTGAGTATGTTGAGGCAGCCAGAGCCATTGGTGCAACCAATGCACAGATTATAACAAAACATATTCTGATAAATTGTATCGGGCCAATTATAGTTCAGGTCACATTGTATGTTGCCAGTGCAATACTGACTATATCTGCACTGAGCTTTATAGGCCTCGGTATTCAGGCACCTGTTCCTGAGTGGGGCAATATGCTTGCTTCCGGCCGTGCTTATATGCGTGACTATGCCTATATCGTTATGGCACCGGGTCTTGCGATCTTCGCGACGATCCTTTCCCTTAACCTTTTGGGTGACGGTTTGCGTGACGCGCTGGATCCAAGGTTGAAACAGTAGGAGGAATAATATGGATATCAAAAAAATCAATGAAGAGGGAAATACACTGGAAATAAAGAATCTGGTGATTCATTATATCAGTGACGATGAAACAGTAAAAGCTGTAAATGGTGTAGATATTATCATTCCTTCCGGCAAGACCCTTGGATTGGTGGGAGAAACAGGAGCAGGCAAAACAACAACTGCTCTGTCCATACTGAACCTGGTTCCGGAGCCTCAGGGAAAGATCATTTCCGGAGAGGTATTACTGGAGGGTAAAAGTGTTTTTCAGATGAGTGAGAGTGAATTGGAGGAAATGCGTGGCGACAAAGTTGCAATGATATTTCAGGATCCTATGACCTCACTGAATCCTGTTCTTACAGTCGGTGATCAGATAGCAGAGAGCCTTGAGATCCACCGCAAGATCAGCAAGGAAGAGGCAATGAAACAGGCAAAGGAAATGCTGGAGCTGGTTGGTATTCCTGCAGAACGTGCGTATGAATATCCTTACCAGTTTTCAGGCGGGATGAAGCAGCGTGTGGTCATTGCTATTGCGCTTGCCTGCAGCCCGGACCTTCTCATTGCCGATGAACCTACGACTGCATTGGATGTAACGATTCAGGCACAGGTTCTCAAGCTTATAAATGAGCTCAAGCAGAAATATCACATGTCTATGCTTATGATCACCCATGACCTGGGTATCGTTGCAGAAGTTTGCGACGAGGTTTCTATTGTATATGCAGGACGTATATTAGAGCATGGAACATTGGAAGACATATTTGACAATATGAGGCATCCATATACAAAGGGTTTGTTTGGAGCCCTGCCGGATATCGAGGTAAGACGCAACGAGCTGAAGCCAATTAAAGGATTGATGCCGGATCCGACGAATCTTCCAACAGGATGTGCGTTCCATCCGCGTTGCGAATATGCTATGGAGGTTTGCTCAAAGGAAGCTCCTGTGAACAAGTGGCTCAGTGATACTCACTGTGTAGAATGCCACCTGTACAAGGATACCAACGAGAGCAGGCTTTAAGGAGGGATTACTTTGAGTAACACATTGTTGGAGGTCAAGGACCTAAAAAAGTATTACAAGGTGCCTAAAGGAACACTGCATGCTGTAGATGGTGTCAGTTTTACTATAGATAAGGGAAAAACTCTGGGTATCGTTGGTGAATCAGGCTGCGGCAAGACTACTGCCGGCCGTGCTATCCTGCGTCTTGTAGAACCGACCAGCGGGCAAGTAATATTTGACGGAGTTGATGTAGTCAAGCTGAATAAGAAGGAAATGCGGAATATCAGAAAAGATATGCAGCTGATATTCCAGGATCCGTTTTCTTCATTGAACCCCAGAAAAACTATTACACAGACAATAGAGGAGCCGCTCATCCTTTCTAAAATGATACCTGACAAGGATAAACGTTTCATGCGTGTAATGGAGCTGATGGAAACCGTAGGCTTGGCAGAGCGTCTGGTCAACACCTATCCTCACGAGCTTGACGGCGGCCGCCGCCAGCGTATCGGGATTGCCCGTGCATTGGCTATGAACCCAAAATTCATCATATGTGATGAGCCTGTATCTGCACTGGACGTTTCAATTCAGGCACAGATACTGAACCTTATGAAGAAGATCCAGCGTGAAATGGGACTGACATATATTTTTATCACACATGACCTTTCGGTAGTCAACCATTTTTCTGATGATATTGCAGTTATGTATTTGGGCCGCATGATCGAGAAAGCACCTTCCGAGCAGCTCTTTGCAAAACCGATGCATCCATATACTCAGGCTCTGCTTTCTGCGATACCGGTACCAAGGATACACAATCGTCCCGAGAGGATGCTGCTTAGAGGAGAAATCACTTCTCCAATAAATCCGGAACCGGTATGTCGTTTTGTAAACCGCTGTAACTACGCAGAAGCGATATGCTCAAAGGAAGAACCGGCCTTAAAGGAAATTGAGCCGAATCACTTTGTAGCTTGTCATCTGTGTAAGTAACCCTCGTCTCCTTCAAAGTAAAAAGAAGTCCAGATATCCGATGGTTGATCGGAATCTGGGCTTTTTTAACTTTATCTTCTGGTAAGCTTCCTCTCCAA
>CAZNMO010000014.1:16479-22815 GCA_964574195.1 uncultured Clostridiaceae bacterium
TACATTAATGCGGCAGCGACTCCAAGAATAAGGACGCTTGTCATGACAAGGTCCATTTTAAAGACCTGGCCGCCATATATTATCAGATATCCAAGACCTGCCCTGGATACGAGGAATTCGCCGACAATAACGCCGACAAGTGACATTCCCACGTTTATTTTCAATGTAGATATCATTTCTGGAACACTGGAGGGAAGAACGACCTTTCTCAATATCTGCAGCCTTGTTGCACCAAAGGTTCTTAACAGCTTTATTTTGTCCTCGTCACAGCTCCTGAAGGATTGGTATACATTTAGAATAGTGACGATTATAGAGAGCAGCAGTGCCATCACAATGATGGAGCCGGTAGTTCCTCCTACCCAAACAAGTATGATGGGACCCAGTGCGGTCTTTGGCAGTGCATTGAGGACTACCAGATATGGGTCCAGTACCTTTGCGGTAAACTCCGACCACCAGAGCACAATTGCTATAAGTGTTCCCAAGATAGTACCGGATAAAAACCCTACAATGGTTTCGTATATTGTGACACCTGTATGCAGGAACAGTGAGCCGTCCATGGCAAGGCTGACTATCGTCCTGGCGACCCTTGAGGGCTGGCTCATTATGAAGGGGTCTATCCATTTCATTATGGCGGCGGCCTCCCATAATACAAATACCGCTACCAGTATTATTACTCGCGTCAGCATGACTGCGTTTTTTTCCAATTTTATTTTTTTCATATACTCTGCATGTTCCGTTGAATGCCGGACAACAGAAACAGCATGCTCTTCAGACATGGACATCCAGCTCCTTCCATATTTTATTAAAATAGACTCTGAATTCAGGAGCTTCCCTGCAGACAATGGGAGTCTTGCACTCGCCGGTGGTAAGCCGGACCTGATGCTCCGATTTTATCTGCGCAGGCCTTTGGGTAAGCACGATGACCCTGTCCGACATTGAGACTGCTTCTGCTATATCGTGTGTAACAAGGATTGCCGTCTTTTTTTCCTTTTTAATGATAAGCCAGATCTCCTCAGAGATAGCCAGCCTTGTTTGATAATCAAGTGCTGAAAAGGGTTCATCCAGTAAAAGTATCTCAGGATTGGCGGCCAGAGTCCTTATAAGGGCAGCCCTCTGGCGCATTCCTCCTGAAAGCTGCTTTGGGTAATAATACTTGAAATCGCCCAGACCGTATTCCTCCAGGAGCCTTTCAGCATTTCTAAGAGTTTCCTTATTAAGCTTGTTCTGTATTTCCAATCCGAGAGTAGTATTCTTCAGTATTGTACGCCACTCAAAAAGGTGGTCTCTCTGCGGCATATAACCGACATTGGCCGATGGCCCGTCTACAGGCTCATTATCCACCAGGATATTTCCTTTGGAGGGCTTTATGAGCCCTGAAACAAGCGAAAGCAAGGTTGACTTTCCACAGCCGGAAGGGCCAACGATACTCACAAATTCGCCTCTGACCACTTCCAGGGACAGGTTGCTGATGGCCTGGGTTTCACCGTCTGGTGTATGGTAGTTCATAGTCACGTTTTTTAGCTCTACTACCTTATCCACTGCTACACCCCCAGTAAGTCTTAATACTCCATAATATTCAGCAGCAAAGTCAAGAGTGAATAAGAAAAAGCGTCCTGCGACGCTTTTATTTGGTATGTGAAAGCCCGATTTGGGATACCGTGAAAGAAGTAAGTCTATTTCTTCCATCGTTGTATTATCTTATACAGAGCATAATAATGGCTGATGAAAGCCATAATCACTACGATGCTGGTAATTATGGGATGCTTTTCTATAAGCTCCGGCATAATACATCACCTTTCCTTTAACGGTCGCCAATATTTTACCCTTTTATGAGATTAATGATATATATGCTATAAGGTGTTGTCAATGAATTATACATTTATATATATACCACATGCTGAAATAACCATATTATCTTTTATTTTTTCTCAATAATAAGATGATTTTGTGGTAAAATATATCATGTTCAATATTGCACAGGTTTGAAGGTTTTGGAGGAAAGAATGATCAATACCGTTGATTACGATAAGCTGGAAGGCGATTATATACTTGTGGACCTCAGAAGCCCGGAGGAATATGAGGAGTTCACCATACCCGGCGCAGTCAGCCTTCCTATTTTTGATAATGAAGAAAGGAAGGTAATCGGTACCGTCTACACCAAGGAAAGCATTGATAAAGCGAAAAAGATCGGTATAGAATGCGCTTCCAGAAGGCTGCCGGTCCTGTATGAGGAAATATCGAAGCTTAAGGAGCAGCATGACAAGGTCGTCCTGTTCTGTGAGCGTGGAGGCTACAGGAGCAGTTCGCTTTGTGCCCTGCTAAGCTCTGTAGGGGTTGGGGTGCTGAAGCTGAGAAGCGGCTATAAGGGCTATAGGGCTGTCGTCAATGCACAGCTTCCCGAGTTGAACAGCAAAGTGTCATACATTGTCATTCACGGCTATACAGGCACCGGCAAGACAGAACTGCTGAAAATGCTTGAAGATAGGGGACATGCTGTGCTGGACCTGGAGAGGTATGCCAACCACAGAGGCTCACTGTTGGGAGATGTAGGGCTGGGAGAAAGGGTAAGCCAGAAGCAGTTTGAGGCATATGTATATGACAGCCTGAGATCACGGAGGTCTGATACTGTATTTGTAGAAGGGGAAAGCAGTCGGATAGGGAATATAGTGATTCCACATTATATCATGGAGCGTATGAGAGCCGGAAGGCACATACTTGCCGAGGGGAGCCTTGACAAGCGGGCCGAGAGGATAGTTGCAGAGTATACACAGAAGGAAGATTGCAATGATGATATTATCGCTTCGCTTAATAGACTTGGCAGGCATATATCAGCCAAAAGGATAGATGAATATACTCAAATGGTCAAGTCAGGAAACTACCATGCTGTAGCTGAGGACTTGATGGTAAGATACTATGACCCCATGTACGGGAATGAACAGAAGGAGTTTCACTTTGAGCTGACTGTTAATACGGATAATATGGAGTTGGCTTGCAATCAAATAGAAATATGGCTGGAGAAATTTAGTATCAATAGATAAAGGTAGCGGAGGAATAGCAATGAAGTTTAATTTTAAGCTGGATGACAAAACAGAAATTGAAATCGAGAGATCCTCTTTTATTGGAAAGACCCAGGTTAAGGTCAATGGAGAATCGGTGGAAAAGCAGATTGAAGGCAACTATTATCCCATAAGACAGGGCAAGGGCAAGAACAAGGTGAAGCAGATGAAAATACTTGGTTCCAGCTATGACGGAGTGCCAAGAGTGTACATAGATGGTGAAAAGGTCCAGGCTGCAAGAAAGCTTTTCTGGTATGAGCTACTAGTATCCTGTGCACCACTGGTACTTGTTTTCATGGGCGGTACCCTGGGGGCAGTACTCGGGGCAACCGGCACAGTTGTCTGCCTTAATGTAATCAGGAGGGAGTATAGCTACTTTTACCGGCTGCTCCTGATACTTGCAATAACACTTATAACTGTGGCCTTATATGTCTTTTTGCCATACGTATTTGTAAACTTCCCCAAATAGATAAATGATTATAAACAGGCTGGAGCGCAACATGAAATGCTCCAGCCTGTTATTATTTTACTTCACTGTCTCAATAGCCTTCTTGGCAAATTCCTGGGTCACTATAGTGTCATATTCAACTCTTTTATCCAGTTCGCCTGCTGTCTCCATTACATCCTGAAGCAGCTCCAGGGATTCGGGAGTAGTTATGGGATTGTCACACCAGGCATCGATTTCCTTATACCTGTTTATTACGGTTACAAGGATATCATCCTCTGTTTCTGGGAAGAAAGGCTTTATTTCCTTGGCAATGGCTTCAGCAGAATTGTTCTGTACCCACAGCTGCCCCTTGTAGAAAGCATTGGTGAACTTTTGTATCATATCTTTGTTTTTCTCCAGATTGCTCTTGGTAGTGAAATACGCAGTGTATGCTATCTCTCCGCTTTCTTCACCGATGGAGGCCACTATCCTTCCTCCATTTTCTTTTTCGAGCATTGAAGCTGTGGGCTCAAAAAGCGCCACATAGTCGCCTGTGCCGCTTTTGAAGGCACCGGCAGTTGCTGTGAATTGAAGATTGGTTATCAGCTCAACATCCTTGCCTGGGACTACACCGTGCTTCTTCAGTATATATTCTAGGGTTATCTCAGGTACGCCGCCCGGCCTTCCTCCTATTATCACCTTGTCTTTGGTGTTTTCCCATTTGAAAGCGCTTTCATTGTTTCTTGCAACCAGGAAGGAGCCGTCACGCTGGGTAAGCTGTGCAAATATGACCGCATGATCCTCTTTTCCCTGGTTATATACATAGATACTGGCTTCCGGCCCGGCAAAACCGATATCGCATTGCCCTGAAAGCAGTGCAGTCATTGTCTTGTCTGCACCTTGGCCTGTAGTCAGCTCTATTTTCAAGCCCTGCTCCTCAAAAAAGCCTTTGTTGATCGCCACATACTGCGGTGCATAGAAAATGGAACGGACCACCTCATTGAGCCGTACCGTTTGAAGCTCCTTCTTACCGCAGCCTGCGGAAAGCATCGTTACTGCGGAAAGCACCAGGATGACGACCATAATTAGTGATAAAAGCCTTACACGTTTTTTCACCAAATACCCCCCAATCATAGATTTGGTCATGGACCAACGACTTAATTTTCGTACTATTATTTTCATATTATGTATTGGATTTCATAACGAGACAGTCCATTCCTGAATTATGTGTATACAATTTCAGAATGAATTCATTTTCTGGATTTGTCTCCCTATAAATGGTAATATATTTTCAACAGCTGCTTTCAATACATAAAGTAACATGCTGCACTGGACTATAAATATTTGCTTGTTTTTATGGGGAATATATGAATGGAGGCACAAACATTCACCTTTGTAAAAGTGGTTCATTGAAAAAACACCGGTATACATGCATGTGTATGATAGAGAGGTGAGTTATGAATATTCCGAATGCACTGACTGTCTTCAGGCTATTGTTGATTCCCGGGTTTGCATATTGTTTCTTCTCCCCAATGAAAAATGGAGTAAAACTGGCTGTAATAATATTTGTACTGGCCGGGCTCACAGACATACTTGACGGCTATATTGCACGAAAGTGCAACCTGATCACCAGACTGGGCGTTGTACTGGATCCTCTTGCCGACAAGCTGATGCTGCTGACTGTACTGGTAAGCATAACGCTGAAAAATCAGGTGCCTTTCTGGATAATAGTTGTGGTTGCTGTGAAGGAGACGCTAATGGTGATGGGTGCCATCACCTTATTCAACGATCATGACATAGTAGTGCCGGCAAACCGATTCGGCAAGCTTTCCACAGTCGCCTTTTACATTGCGATACTTGCCGTTACCTTTGACCTTCCATACAATCAGGTCATGCTGGACAGCTTCGTCATTTTGACTATATTAGCATTGGTGGTGTATGTGAACGGTTACATAAATATCAGGCATCGGCATAAAATGGACCTGATCAAAAAATAATATTGACAAAGCTGCACAATTTTAATATTATATAGTATAATCAAGAAGGTACGATTATCCATCGTACCCCACATAAAAGCAATGAGGAAGAGGAGTAGGCAGCAACCGCCTCCCAGAGAGGAAGACCCACAGGCTGAAAGGTTTTCCAGGTAAGGTGCCGTTGAAGGTAGCTTCTGAGCTCCTGCTGTGAATAGAGTAGCAACAGGCGGGTCTGCCCGTTACAGTTCAAAGAGCCGGTGTTTGCCGGAAATAAGGTGGTACCGCGAATATACCTTCGCCCTTAACGTGGGCGGAGGTTTTTTATTTTTTGTTTTTGCTAACAATATTTATATGAGGAGGAAATAATATGGACGAATCAAAAAACATTGCAAAAACCTATGATCCTAAGCAAGTAGAAGAGAGATTATACAAGGGCTGGGTAGAAAAAGGCTATTTCACGCCTGTGGTGGATAAAAACAAGGAACCCTACACTATAGTGATACCTCCGCCGAATATTACAGGACAGCTCCATATGGGCCATGCCATGGATAACGCCATTCAGGACATACTGATAAGGTGGAGAAGGATGCAGGGCTACTGCACACTGTGGCTTCCGGGGACTGACCATGCCAGTATAGCCACAGAGGCAAAAATAGTTGAAGCCCTTGCCAAGGAAGGAAAGACCAAGTATCAGCTGGGCAGGGAGGGCTTCCTGGAAAAGGCATGGGAATGGAAGGATGAATACGGCGGAAGGATACTTAACCAGCTGAAAAAGCTTGGAAGCTCCTGTGACTGGACCCGTGAAAGGTTCACAATGGATGAGGGCTGTTCAAAGGCAGTTATGGAGGTTTTCATCAGGCTGTATGAAAAAGGCCTC
>CAZNMO010000014.1:22825-40162 GCA_964574195.1 uncultured Clostridiaceae bacterium
CATATACAAGGGTGAAAGAATAATCAACTGGTGCCCCAAGTGCAAGACCTCAATATCGGATATCGAGACCATATATGATACTGATAAGGGCTATTTCTGGCATGTGAAATACCCGGTAAAGGACAGCGATGAGTTTATAGAGATCGCGACCACAAGGCCTGAGACAATGCTGGGTGATACCGCAGTAGCAGTCAATCCGAAGGATGACAGATACAAGCACCTGGTAGGCAAGCTGGTCATACTTCCTTTGATGAACAAGGAGATCCCGATAATAGCAGATGACTATGTGGATATGGAGTTCGGTACCGGAGCTGTAAAGATCACGCCGGCCCACGACCCCAATGACTTTGAAGTAGGCATGAGACACAATCTGCCAATGCCCAGGGTCATGAATGACGATGGTACAATAAACGGTCTTGGCGGAAAATACAAGGGAATGGACAGATATGAAGCAAGGAAGCAGATAATAAAGGATCTTGAAGAGCAGGGCCTGCTTGTCAAGATAAAGGAGCATGAACACAATGTAGGACACTGCCAGCGTTGCAATACCACAATAGAGCCGATACTCTCAAAGCAGTGGTTTGTAAGGATGAAGCCTCTTGCAGAGCCTGCACTGGAGGTTGTAAGGGACGGAAGGGTAAAATTTGTTCCTGACAGGTTCTCGAAGATATATTATAACTGGATGGAGAATATACAGGACTGGTGCATATCCAGGCAGCTGTGGTGGGGACATAGGATCCCGGCGTATTACTGCGAGGATTGCGGAGAGATAATAGTATCGAAGACTGCTCCCGCGGCCTGCACAAAGTGCGGAGGAAAGGTTAAGCAGGATGAGGATACCCTTGATACCTGGTTCAGTTCAGCGTTATGGCCTTTCTCGACTCTCGGCTGGCCGGACAAGACTGAGGACCTGGAGTATTTCTATCCAACCAGCGTTTTGGTTACAGGCTACGATATAATTTTCTTCTGGGTTGCAAGAATGATATTCTCTGCAATGGAGAACATGCAGCAGGAGCCCTTCAAATATGTATTCATACATGGGATAGTAAGGGATTCTGAAGGCAGGAAGATGAGCAAATCCCTGGGAAATGGGATCGATCCTCTGGATGTAATCGATAAATTTGGTGCTGATGCGCTTAGGTTCAATCTTATATCCGGGAACTCACCGGGAAATGATATGAGATTCTTCTGGGAAAAGGTTGAGGCATATAGCAATTTCGCCAATAAGATATGGAATGCTTCCAGGTTCGTTCTGATGAATCTGGACTCTGAAAAGGTGGAAAAGGCCGACAGAAAGCAGTACCAAGCCAGCCTGACCACAGCTGACCAATGGATAATCAGCAGGTTCAATACTGTTGTAAAAGAAGTCACTGAGAATATGGAAAAGTTCGAACTGGGTATCGCCGCTCAGAAGCTGTATGACTTCATGTGGACTGAATTCTGCGACTGGTACATCGAACTGGTAAAGCCGAGACTGTATGGTGAGGATGATGCCACAAAGCTGACGGCACAGATCACCTTGTGCGATATACTGAAGGGTACCATGCAGCTGCTGCACCCATATATGCCATTTATAACAGAAGAGATATACCAGCATCTTCCTTCGGAATACGAGTCCATCATGATCTCAAAATGGCCTGAGTATAATGAAGCTGCTTATAGGCCTGAAGAGGAAAAGAAGATGGAAGCGGTCATGGAGGCAATAAAGAGCATAAGAAACATAAGAGCTGAAATGAATGTTGTTCCATCCAGAAAGGCCAAGGTCATGATAGTTACCGGAAACCCTGAAACCACGATTGCCCTTGAAGAAGGAAAGCTCTACTTTGAAAGGCTGGCTTCAGCTTCAGAGGTAGTTGTAATGGCAGAGAAGAAGGGTATACCTGAAAACGCAGTATCGGTAATGATGAACGGTGCTGAAATATATCTGCCCCTTGAAGATCTGGTAGACTTCGAAAAGGAACTGGAAAGGCTGGAAAAGGAAAAAGCCAATCTGGAAAAGGAGCTGCAGAGGGTGAGCGGTAAGCTCAGCAATCAGGGCTTCGTAGGGAAGGCTCCCCAGAATGTCATAGACGAGGAGCGGGCAAAAGAGAAAAAATATCAGGATATGCTAGAAAAAGTTCTTGAAAGGATAAACTCACTGAAAAAGTGAGGTAATATCGATGAATTACAGTGAAATAGTGAATTTTATTGAAACCTCCATGAAATTCGGATGCAGGCCTGGACTGGAAAGGACGGCAAAGCTTCTGGATTTTCTGGGGAATCCCCACAAGAGGCTTAAGCTGATTCACGTTGCAGGAACCAACGGAAAGGGATCAACGACAGCTATGATAGCCAATATCCTCAGCAGTGCCGGCTACAGCACAGGCATGTATATCTCTCCACATCTTTACAGGAATACCGAGAGGATGACCATAGATGGAAGAGAGATAACAGAAGAGGATTTTGTAAAATATGCTTCAGAGGTCCTTGACAAGGTTCGGCTGATGAGGGAAAAAGGGCTGGAGGAGCCTACACAGTTTGAAATGTACACTGCCATGGCTTTCCTGTACTTTGAACGCAGCAAGGTGGATTTTGCAGTAATAGAGGTAGGCTTGGGCGGAAGATATGATGCGACAAATGTAATAGATCCGCTTATATCGGTCATTACCTCCATAAGCTATGACCATACCGACATACTGGGAGATACTATTGAGAAGATAGCCTATGAAAAAGCCGGTATTATCAAGGACG
The DNA here is from genome assembly GCA_964574195.1 of uncultured Clostridiaceae bacterium. Lineage (GTDB taxonomy): Bacteria > Bacillota > Clostridia > Lutisporales > Lutisporaceae > BRH-c25. The sequence goes on from CAZNMO010000014.1 coordinate 25,556, forward strand.
GCTCACGGGTCGTACTGTATCCCCAGTTGTATCCGGAAGCAGTTTCAGTGATAGAAGAGGTTTGCGGGGAAAAGGGTGCAAGACTTGTAAGGGCAGAGGAAGCATCAGTCATTCTCAGGGATTACAATGAGAGAGGACAGCTTATCGGCTATATATACAGAGACTATGACATAAAGGGAATGAAGCTTCCATTGATAGGAGACCATCAATTAAAGAATGCGGCTGTCGCATTGACAGCCATAGCTGAGCTTGAAGAAATGGGTCATCCTGTGGGAGAAAAGGCAATTAGGACAGGGATCGAAACTGTCATATGGCCCTGCCGTTTGAGCATAGCAGGCAATGACCCGCTGATACTTATAGATGGGGCACATAACGAAGATGGTATTAACTCTCTTGAAGGCGCACTCAGAAAGTACTTCAGCAGCAGGAAAATAATATTTGTAATAGGCATGCTGAAGGATAAGGACTACGGGTATGCAATAAGGAAGCTCATGCCTCTGGCTTATAAGGCAGTTGCGACAGAGCCGGTAAGCGAAAGAGCTTTGCCCGCAGCGGCAATGGCAGAGGCTATAAAGCCATATTGCAGTGATGTGACGGCCGAGCGGGATATAGTGAAAGCTATAGATAAAGCAGCTGAGCTGTGCGGCAGTGACTGCATGATATGCATATGCGGTTCTCTCTATCTGGCCGGCAGTGCATATGAGTATGTCCGGAAGACAATGGGAGAAAAGTAACAAGAAATGCCAAAAAGTAAAAATAATGCGACATAAGAAAAGATCTTTCGTTTCACTCAGGATGACACCTATCTGTCATCCTGAGCGCCAGCGAAAGATCTTGTTATACATTGAACCTGAAATTGATTATGTCTCCATCATGGACTACGTACTCTTTGCCTTCCAGGCGGTACAGTCCTTTCTCCTTGACCTTGTGCATGTTGCCCAGTTCTTCGATATCTTTAAATTTTACGACCTCAGCCCGGATGAAGCCTCTTTCTATATCGGAATGGATCTTCCCGGCTGCTTTCCTTGCATCGCTGCCCTTTCTTATGGTCCATGCCCTGACTTCGTCTTCTCCTGCCGTAAGGAAGGAGATAAGCCCTAAATAGTCATATGAGGTGCTTGCCAGTACATCGATACCGGAGCGCTTTATACCCAGTTCCTCCATGAACATCAGTCTATCTTCAGCATCCAGCTCACTGATCTCCATTTCGGCTTTTGCACATACTTCGATCATCGGAACGTTTCTTTCTCGGGAGTATTTTAGTATTTCCTCCTTCTGGGGATAGGTTTCTGCTTTCAATGCATTTTCATCTATATTGACTGCCAGTATCATGGGTTTTTCCGAGAGGAAGCTAAAGGTCTTCAAAAGCTCGCGCTCTTCCTCGGTAAGTTTTATCTGGTGGATCAGGAGCCCATTCTCCAGTCCTTCCTTGCACTTCTTAAGGACCTCCAGCTCAACAAGGTTTTCTTTTGTGACCTTCTTGCCGCCTTCTATTCTTGATATCCTATTGTCGATTATCCCCAGATCTGCGAAAAGCAGCTCCAGATTAACAGTTTCAATATCCCGCATAGGGTCTATGGAACCGTCAACGTGCAGTACATCATCGTTCTCAAAGGCTCTGATGATATGTACAAGGGCATCCACCTTCCTGATATCCTCAAGGAATTGGTTTCCTGACCCTTTACCTATACTGGCTCCGCTGACAAGTCCAGGAACATCGATAAAATCTATCATGGCATAGGTTGTCTTTTTGGGGTTGTACATATGGGAGAGGAAATCGATCCTGTGATCGGGAACTTTTGTAGAGCCCATATTTGAAGCAACCTTGCCGGAAGCAAAATTGGATGTCTCTGCATGAGCATGGGTCAGTAAATTGAAGAAGGTGGTTTTTCCGACAAGTGGCAAACCTACAAGACCTATTTTCATGAATACTACCTCCCAAGATATGTATTTGCAGCTAAAGCTGTTGGTATTCAATATTTTTCCATCAATATAATTATAGCAATAAGCGGGTGAGTTTTAAAGTATTTTTGGATAACAGCATTTATTATGCTAGAATGGAGCAAAGGGGGCGAGTGTGTGAAACCGATCATTCTTATTACATCCTACCATGTGGGTCAGGAGGAGCTTAACGAGAAGAAAGTGAGAGGGAAGGCGGATCAGGATATAAGCATCTGCACCTGGGACTATATAAATGCAGTAATGCTGTCCGGGGGAGTGCCGCTGGCAGTTCCGAATATAGAGGGTGAGGAAAACCTGGATGAGCTGGTGAAGCTGGCTGACGGTATATTATTCTCAGGGGGAGAGGATGTACATCCAAGATATTTCAAAGAGGAAGTATTGGCCGGGAATATGAAGATCTGCGAAAGAAGAGATAAATTTGAGATGGGTCTGGCTGAAAGAGTGCTGCCAATGGATATGCCTGTCCTTGGGATATGCAGGGGAATGCAGCTTCTGAACATAGCAGCCGGAGGGAATATATACCAGGATATCCCGATGATGTATCAAACCGGATTGAGGCACAGCAACCCTGACAGCAGCAAGTCGGATATAGTGCATACGGTAAAGCTGCAGGAGGGCACAAGGATAAGCGGCTATTACGGCCCAGGATCGAAGGGAGTGAACTCCTTTCACCATCAGGCGGTGAAGGAGCTGGCACCGGCCTTTCTGGCAGCTGCTTATGCGGAGGATGGTTTGATCGAGGCATACGAAAATATAGGCGACAGGTTTCTCGTAGGAGTACAATGGCATCCGGAAATGCTATTTGAGAAATATCCTGAAGAGCTTGAGATTTTCAAAGCTTTTGTAGAAAGTGCCAAAGAATATAGGGACAGGAAATGAACCTGTCCTAATTGATCAGTGAACTGATAAGCTGACTGTAGATTTTTTCTGAAGAGCTTTTCCACTTTTCGCAGACCTGCTTTGCCTGCTTGGCAGAAACCACGCTTAGCTTGAGGTCTATAAGCACAAGTTCATTTTCTATGACCTTAAGGCTGACTATATATTCCTTATCATTTACTTTTTTATATTCTGAGATGACTTGGGACTCCTTCTTCAAGGTGTCCTTATTACGGGCTATGTAATTGTCTATTACTTCTATAACATTTTTAGGGATTCTATGTTCAAAAACCCCAAGGGCATTTTTGCCTCCGTCGGTAGTCTGAAGGCATTGCTTTTTCTGGTGCACAACCTGTTTTACCATACCGGCCTCTTCCAGTTCAGAAGTGCACTGCTGTAAGGTAAAGAAGTCAATAAGATTGTTTTCCAGTACAGCAGTGGTGATCTGCTGCTTGGTAAGTGGAATGTTCATTTTGCTTAAAAGATATAGTATTATAAGCTTCTTGTCAGCTAGTATTCCGCTGCCCAGGCTCATGAAATCATCTCCTTACAGACTATGTAAAATCTGTTTAGCGTCGTTTAAACAGATTTATGCCACATTGATTTTGTTCATTGGACGAGTATTATAATTATAGCATAGATGATTTTGGTTAAGCAAAAACAAAAATCAGACATATTTCAGTCTGATTTTTGTTTTTTATTTATCTATTTAAGGCTATTTACCTTCCAACTGTTGTTCAGCAAGGGTTATGAGCTTTTTAACCATGCTTCCTCCGACCCTTCCGCAGTCCTTTGAGGATAGATTTCCCCAGTAGTCTTCGGAGCCCTGGTGTACCGGCAAATTTAGTTCTGATGCAATTTCATATTTCATATTATCAAGAGCCTGGTGAGCTGTGGGAACCTTCAACCCTTTGTTATACCTTCCGCTTCCTGCTGCCATATAAAAACCCTCCTTATAAAATATAATCATTATATAGATACGTCCTGTTTCCCTGATGCATTATTAATTTAACCCTTTGCCGAAAAAAATATGTTAGAACATAATTCTTGTATGCATATTTTTATTATGAAATGCATATAATTTTAGTTTCAGGAAAATTTGTTCCAAATGGTTATTAAAACACCAGTGTATACTTAAAAATGACAAAGGCAGGCCCTGATGGGACTGCCCACATGCCTCTATTTATGTCATTTTCTGCTTTATTGGAAGCTTTCTGCCCTTGTTCGTGCCGTTCCTGTGGATACCCTGCTGCTGCACCTTCTGGGATCTTGCCTCTCTGGGGATATTCATTTCATAAGGCACTATAAGGTCCCGTGAGAATTCTACATTATGTCCCTGAATGTTTGTGAACTTGCTGTGTCTCATTGACATATGCTTCACCTCCGAACGGAATGCAAAAAAGTTTATTAAATAGAAGTACATTATTATTCTGCCCCGAAATCTATTTTGAAAGCCAGGTAATCCAGCCATTTTCTAACTACAAAAGAATAAATTACATTGTGACCTTGAAGTATATGCTGTCGAAGGGGAAGGAAATTTCTGATATAATCAGAATGTAGCTATTAGATATAGCAATATCTGAAAGGAGCAGGATATGAGACCATCAAAGCAATTTTTCGCACTATTTGTAGCATTTGTTTTAGCAGTTAACCTTGTTGGCTGCACACCTCAGAAACAGCAAGAGCTTTCGGAGGATCAGGCACAGAGCCTACCGGCACCGACAGAAAAAGCAGCCCCGCCTCAGGAAGACAATTCAGGCCAGAATGATGAAAACATACAGGAGCCCGTAGCTTCAGCTGATTTGAAAAAAATAAAGGCAAATGAGAACGGACAGATCATGATACTCATGTATCACGGTATAGGCACTGAAGAAGCAGAATGGGTAAGGACGGCTGATAATTTCAGGAAGGATCTCTTGACCCTTTATGAAAAGGGGTACAGACTTATTAGCCTGAAGGATTACATAGAAAACAATATCAAGGTTGAGGCAGGTTACACTCCTTTTGTCCTGACCTTTGACGACGGCTTGAAGAACAGCTTCAATCTGCTGGAGGAAAATGGAGAAAAAAGGCTTGATCCTGATTGTGCGGTAGGAATACTTGAAGAGTTTAAGAAGCAGCATCCTGATTTTGGGAGCGGAGGCAGCTTTTTTGTGTATTATCCAATACCCTTCAGGCAGAAGGAGCTTATAAAGGAAAAATATGAATTCCTGATAAAGAACGGTTACGATATCGGGAACCACTCGTATAATCATGAAAACTTGGGCAAGCTGGGGGTTGAGGATATACAAAAGTCTCTGGCAGGGAATGTGAAGCTTACTCAGGAATACCTGCCGGGGTATGATGTATACGGCCTGGCAATACCCTATGGTATAGGACCGAAGGGTGACAACTATAAGTATCTGGCACAGGGTGAATATGAAGGGGTAAAGTATGATCACAGGGCTGTGTTGAAGGTAGGAAGCAATCCGGCTCCTTCTCCGGTAAGCACGAAGTTTGATCCAATCAGGCTGCCCAGGGTGAGAGCCAGTGAAATGAATACGGCAGGAACAGGTATATATGATTGGCTCCAGACCTTTGACAAGAAGCCGGAAAGACGCTACATCAGTGATGGAAACCCAGACACAGTTGCCATTCCGGAAAACGAAAAGGAAAACATAGACATGAAAAGGCTTGGTGATAAGAAACTATTGGTTTATTAAAGATAAAACAGCGGGACTGTAAATTGCAGCTCCGCTGTTTTTATTTTATTGGTAGCTTAAGCGCTCGAGCAAAAGTCTGCCGAACAATATATTCTCAATTATGGTGTCTTTGAAGTACGGGCTGGGGATATCACAGCTGCTTCCTGATTTCAGAAGGAAGTACAGGTCTTCGCTTTCGCCTGTGACCTCGGCATAAAGCTTTCCATTCTTATAAAGCTTGTCGCCTACACATAGCTGTATATCTCCAATGCTGATCTGTTCATATTCTTTTTCGCTGGTATTTTTCTTCCTTCTTCTTCTCATATTGTGAGCTCCTCTTCCAGGATAGGCTTTTTGCTGTGTAAGCATTGAATTCCAATCATATTTTCGACTTTATAATATCAGAATTAACACCATAATGCAAATTTTGAAGAAAAAATGCTTTATATTTATGCTATTGACATATATTTACAATATTAGTATAATCTAGGTATTACAAATTATGGAAATAACTGATCGATATTAGGGAATAAGGTCCGAAAACCAAAGGAAGCAAAGCCTTAAGGAGAAGTGTCATGAGAATTCTTTCGGGGATCTGCCATGAGGAAATTGAAGGTTATATAAAGGGGTTGAAAGATGTATCTGACTTTGATACTGCCATAGATTTTAAAAGCTTTGTAAATATGGCCGCTGCCGGCTATGATGTGCTGCTTGTTTTGAGGGGGTCCTCCGGAGATTTGGGAATAGAGCAGCTTTTACGGGAGCTTAGGGCAAAGGGCAGAAAAAGTCAACGGATAGCATTATTGTATGGTGAATATGATGATTGCTGCGACAGCTTCATAAGACAGATCATAGCTCTTGGCATATATGACTTCCACGTAGGAGGTACGATAACCTCAAAGCATATACAGCGGCTTCTCTACAGGCCTTCGGGAAAGGCCAAAGCACTGGGGTATGTGGAAAGCCGCTATGCAAATGAATACTATGATGAAAATGCGGAGCATACGTATCGTGGGGAAAATCGTTTTCTGCCGGGTGTTGCAGCCATTAGCAGGAGCATAAAGCAGCTTCTTGGCAGTGGAATCAGCAGCACAGGCTTTGAGCGGCAGGTCATTTCGCTGATCTCAAACCAGGCTACGGGCAAGTCCCATACAGCATGGAATCTGGCCTGTTGTCTATCAGGACGCGGATATGAAACCAGCCTGTTGAATATCGACAGAGGATATTCGGCAAACCTGTTTTTCGATATTGATGAGATTTACTACGATCTGCTGGATTTCAAGCTGCAAAACAATAATCACAATACCATAACCGATAGCTGCTATAAAATTGGAAAGCTCAGTGTACTCACCGGCAGGCTGGGGAATGACAAGCAACTAAGTGAGACTGATTTCAGCAGGCTGCTTTATAGTATAAGGACAAAGGCAGCGGTGACGATCATAGACACTGGTACCGGACCGACAGAATTGACAAGGCTTTCGGTCAAGGGTTCAACCTGTGACCTGCTGGTATTTGATTGTGATATCATGCACTATCATATGAATATGTTAATGCTGGAGCAGCTTGGGGAGGATTTTGTACCGGAAAAGACCATAGCAGTCATCAACAACACCAATATAAGGAATCCGGCGCATAAATCCATATATAATCAACTGGTGGATACAGGAATACCCTTCAGGGATATAGCCAGTATAAGCAGCTGTGGTCTGTTGAGCCATGAACTGATGAATACCGGTATGGCTCCATATGCTTCAGGTAGGGAAGAGAGTAAGGAGCTGGTAAGGGACATTGATGATCTGCTGGGCAGGCTTTCGGGTGAGAGGGTCAAGAAGGGTAAACCATTTAGTACGTCAAGGAGATAGGAGGAGAGACGAGCATTGTACTATAGTAAAAAGCTGCGATTTCTTGGCACAAAACAGAAGTTAATGATATTGGCATTTCTTATATGCTCATTGATCATATTGTATGAAGGTTATCTTCTTTATAATAAGACTGTTTCCGCCAAGGCTATCTATAAGGGTGAAGCTATTGCTGCTGATGTGAAGGAAGGACAGATCCTGATAATGCGATCAAAACAGAAAATGGAGCAAGGTGAATTAATAGATGTGAGCAAGGTGGAAATGTTGGAAGTGCCTGTTGAAATGGCTCCCAAGGGTTCAATCACAAGCTTATCTTCCATCAAAAACATGAGGCTCAAACAGGAAGTGGCCGAGAAGGAGTTTTTGTTAGAAACAGACCTTATGCCAGAAGCGGCTGCCTTTGAGGATGGAGACAGGCTTATGGAACATAGCTTTGAAACCGGAGCTGTTCCCGCATCGGTTGTCCCGGGCAGTATAATCGATATCAAGCTGTTTGTCATAGGGGCTGTAGATCCCTTGGTCATTTCAAAGACTGCGGTAATAGCACGCAATGAAAACATATTGTCCTTTTATTTGAACAGCCAGGAGCAGGAACTGATAAAGGAAGCTGACGAAGAAGGGATGCTCTTTGTGGTGCAGTATCTGGACGATTCGCAGAATGCGGGCGGGGTCACCTATGCTGCACCTTATGAAAAGGAGGTCGGCGCATATGCGAGGTGAAAGAGGAAGGCTTATATGTGTATGGTCTCCCTTGTTGCATGGAGAGGGATGTTCAACTATTGCCTGTAGCCTGGGGCTGGGTCTTAACCACGGAGCTGCCGGACGTGTGCTTATGCTGGACAGGAGCGGTTCAGAATATGGTATGAACTGCTTTCTTGACAAGGATATTGAAGTAAGGTATTCCATCGACAATCTCAAGATGTTGGGCACTAACATAAAAGCCGACCATGTAAGGACTTATGGGACACAAGTGAATACAGACCTGTATATGCTTGCAGGATCAAGGCTGGAAAAAGGGCAGGAAATGGAGAAAAATGAGTTTGACAAGCATTTCCTGGACAGCTGTCTCGAAGGCTTCGAGCTGGTAATAGTTGATATTGGCACAGGCCTGAGTGAAATGAAGAGCATGTATCTGGACAGTGCCGATTGTATCGTTTCTGTTTCAGCACCTAATGAGTACATGATGGATCAATTGTTCAGCGAAGCTGGTTCCAAGTCTGTCCGGGATTACTTCACAGGGGATAAGACTGTACATGCCATTAACAAGCTTCACAGCAGCTGGGAGGTAAACAGCGTGATAAACAGGTACCAGAACAGATACGCCATAAAAAATCTCTTTGGCTTTGAGTATGACGGAGATATGCTCAATGCCTGCTGTTCTGACCGGAAGCTATATTCTTTTTTCACAAGAAGGTATGGGGATAGAAACTATGATTATATGAGGCAGCTCGAGGGTATCTGCAGCTTTGTTGCCAATGAATTGTCCTTGGGTGGAAAACACACCGAAACCAGTGCTGCAGGGGGCATTTTCAGACGTCTCCGAAGGATCAGCCTGTATTGATTGGGAGGTGTCGGAATGGAGCTAAGGCGATATGTGATAATAGATACTCTACAGCTACACATGGAGAAATACATATACAATTATATTAATTCTGATCCTTCCGAGGAGCAGGAGAGGAAGATAGTTCTGCTGCTCAGGGAATACAAGGAAAAATCCACATCGGGTATGACCGAGGCAAGGGATGTCGTAAAGGCATATATTAGAAACACCTTGCTTACAGGCTTCGACATATACTATCAGGATAAAAAAGGACTGCTGGAGGATCGGTGCATATTTGAAGGCGTTTCGGTCAGTGAGGATAACTGCCTTGCTGATATGATAATGCCCTTCGACGAAACAGAAAAACTGACTGCAAGAGAAAAGTTTGAGATCATACTCCACAAGAACATGGGAGAAGCCGGAGGCTCCAGGGATGCTTCCTTCAGGAAGCTCATGTCGGCCTATGACCTGTATGGAAAAGTAAGAAGAACTGAAGATTATTCGAGCGAACGGTATGAATACGATGAAACGGATATTGACTATATCTTTCGATGTGAGAATTACTTGCTATCCTTCAAGGATAAGATCGATATCATAACCCAACGGTTGTATGAGGAGGTATTCGGGCTGAAGCACATTGATATCCTTGCATACTCAGATGTAAATGAAGTGGGTTTTGCAAACAACGGCAGGTATATATACTGTTGGTGCGGTAAGAAGATATGGCTGAGTTTCATGGAGATAAGTGAAAGTGAAGCGAGAGTCATACAGGATAGGGCTATAAGCTTTGAAAAGCATTGTTCCCAGCTGGATGTGAGCCATCCGGAAATATTGTGCCACCGAGGCGATGGCGCCAGGATAACTGTGACTCAGAAACCCTACTTTTCCGCACGAAATCTCTGCATCAGGGTTTTTAATCAAAGTGCTACAAGTTTTAAAGACCTTATAAACAATGATAGGCTTAGAGTGCTTGTCACCGCTCTGGTAAAGTCGGGGGAAAGCATATGTCTACAGGGTGGGTTGGGGAGCGGCAAGACCACTACCATGAATGTAATGTATGAGCTGCTGGAGGATTTTCTTCATATAGGCACTGTGGAGGACTATTTTGAACAACATGTAATGGAAAAGTATCCAGGAAAGAGGATAGTCGAAGGACAGGCCATATACGGCAAGGAGCTTATCGACGTAGTGAAGACCATGCTGAGGATGTCGGTGGATGTGGCAAATATAGGAGAGGTAAGGGACGGAGATGCATTATATGCATTTATTCAGTTGGTACAATCGGTATCGGTAGCCGCGTGGTTTACTACCCATATAACGAATCCTGAGACTACAGTACCCAGGCTGAAGAACATGCTCACGGGAACGGGCAGGTATTTTTCAGAACAAAGTGCAGTTATGGATATTATTCATTGTATCAATATGATATTCCAGCATGAGATAATCGACGGGAAGGTCATGATAACCAAGGTCGTGGAGATAGTGCCTTTAGTTTCCACTTCCAGCGAATTCGACTACAGAAGTGAGCAAGATCCTGAAAAGCTCAAGAGGCTATACTACCTTCAGCAGATACAGAATAATCCATATAATATGTTCAGGTTGAATACCATCATGGTAACAGATAGCGGAAATGCAAGATTTGTCAACTATCCTTCAAGGCGGATGCTGGAAAAGGCCGGGAAAAGCAGGGGAGCATGGGAGTATACCGAGAAGCTTGTTGAAATGGTTCATGTAGATACAGGAATGTCAATACCTGATTATGCAAGGAGGTGAGAGGTATCGTCAGAAGGCATTACAAGAGGTCACACCTACAGGGAGTTCTCAGTGGAAGGTACTATGAAAACATACTTCTTTCCAACCTTTGCAACAGGCTGACGCTCATAAACCAGAGCGCTCCATTACAGAACTATGTTGTCTGCCTGATGCTGGTGACTGCACTGACTCTTCTTGGAACAATCTATTTCGTATTTGCATATAACACTTTCAATGGACTCTGGTATCACAAGGTATTGTGCCTTTTTTCAACGATGATTTTCGTGTACATGTGCGAACAGGCTTATTTTGAAGTATATGAAAAGCGTATAGCAAGGGATTTGCCAAATACTATAAAAAAGTTAACGCACTATTATAGCCACTATCATGGTAACGTGATACCCGCTTTGGAGGATACCATCGTAAGATGCCCGAAGAGCAACAGGGCACACTTATTGAAGATAAAGGAAGCATTATCAAAGCCGGACTATGTGGAACAGCTGGAAATGGTGAAGAACAGGATGCCAAATATATGGCTTCAGATATTATGCAGAATAATCCTGATCGCAAAGGAAAACGGGGGAACGCCTGCAGGTAAGAAGGATAAGCCTTCTGAGGAGGATATGATATCAAATAATCTGAAACGGCTTACCGGCATTGTGATCTTCATAAATATCGAGCAGGGCTATAACGACGCAGAACTGCTTGGCATGCAGATCTTTGTACTCCTGGCTCCGTTTCTTGTTATACCTGCTACCAAATGGTACAATTCAAGCCTGCTTGTTGACCTTAACCTTGCGGATATTTACAAGAACATAGAAGCACAGAATCTCACTGCATTAATGCTGGTAGTCAGTGGCTTGGGGGCACTGTTCATACACTGGATGAGAAAGCTCCAAAACTGACCGGGAAGGGGCTGGATGAAATGATGTATTTCGTGGTCGTTCAGATTGTAATAATTATACTTCTTACAGCCGTAATATCGGCGGCTGTATATTTTTTCTTCAGGTACAGAAGGCTGAAAAGGATCTATAAAGCTGACTATGCAAGAAAAAGCTGTATAGGCAGCATCGGCAGGCTGCTTCCCCTAATGCCGCGACGTAACAGTAGAAGCTATAGACATATGGAAGCATTCATAATGGATTCTGGGTTGAGGATATCGGTTGAAGGCTTTCAACTGCTTAAAACAATGCTTTTTATCCTTGGGCTGGTTTTCTTTGCAAGTATAACTACTACAAATATATTCCTACACTATGACAGTATAGTAAGTGATATGAGCATCGGGGTGCCTCTATTGGAACAGTCTAAAAAACCGGTTGTCACCCTTGTATCTGTTGAAAAAGAGGTATTCGTATACTTTGACAAGAGGATGACCGGCGATAAATACTCCCTGGATAAGCTAGAGGATCAGAAGGCTTCATTGATCAACATCAGGCGGATCAAAGATGAAATAAGGAGCAGATGGGGAGATCTGCAGGAGGACCCAGCCACTACAGCCGGGAGGATATACAAAAAGCTGATCAAGACAAGAGCGCTGGAAAAAGATTATGCTGCTTATCTTTCTGCGATATATGCAGCGGTATTCCTGTACTTCCTGCCGGACGCAATTGCGGCCTTGAAGATGAAGCTGATAGAGGACAAACGGGATTGGGAGATATTGAACTGTATATATGTTTTTTCGATCTTCGGCAGGATGCCTCCATTCAACATTAGGAATGTGCTTTCAAATATTTTAATTGCCTCTGATATATACAAACCTATGATGACTGAAGCTTTGAACAGTGTAAAGAGCGGCAAGGGTGAAGTTGCTTTTGACAACCTGCTTCAGAAGGTGGATAGGGAAGAGCTTTACGAGCTTTTGGAAGCTATGCGGCTTTCTATGAGCACTGGACTGCTAGGCTTGATGGACAATATTGATGAGATGGCTGCAAACCAGCTCAAGTGGCTTGATATTAAAAGCATAAAGCGCAGAAAGACAAAGCAGGTGATAGCCATGCTCCCGGTAGTGCTGGTAATGCTGCTGGCAATGGTATATTTCTCATACAGCCTGTCGACGCTTTCAAACCCGATGAATTTTGTAAAATAACTGAATGATACATATGATTAGGAGGATAGAAAATGGAGAAATTTTGGGCAGTGATACTTATATTTGTTATTGTGGCAGCAGGAGGACTTCTGTATGTGAATCAGGTTTACAACCCCCAGAAGGAAACCCAGGCAGCTATGGCTGATACTGCGAACCAGACTCTTTCGGCGGTAAAGATGGAAATGGGCAATGATGATGCACCCTCAATTGTTGATGCTGATAATGTCAGGAGCACGGTAAAAAGGTATTGCGCCATGGACAACAATGAAGTTGACATTGTTGTAATAAATGATACTGGAACAAAAACATACAAAGCTTCCGGAGATGCTGACGGAATAGACACTCAGTTGAACAATGAGAAAAAGCTGTTTGTAAGACAACCGAAGCTAATAGATGGAGAGTTGGATTCTATTAGATTTGAATATATTAAGGACTAGCAGGTAATCTAATTTGCTTGGCATTGGAGGGAGCGGCAGGTGGAAAAATTCTGGGCATCGATATTGGTTATTCCAATATTCATGTGGTATTCATATCACTCTGTGTTGGAGCGGGACTTCAGGATCAGGCAGCAGACAGTAGAGAATATAGTCTATCAATATACACAGATAGCTGCCAAGAAAGGAAGCTTGTACAACTCCGTATATGGCGAGCTGGAGAGGAAGCTGGAAGGATTCGGTGATTTCAGTATTGGTGTTATGGCAGAGAAATTCAGCGGCAGTAATGATATACCGGTTGTGATCACGGGCAGTCAGGTGATAGGAAAGGATCTGAGGACGGATGGATATGATATCATCAACATTTATGTTGAGAGCCTGAAGGAGCACCCCCTGGGAAGGCTGTATGATATCACACCCTTTGGCGGAAGCTCCGGAGCTGGATCGAAGATAAGGATCTTTGCAAGAGCTTCAGTGTATATCCAATAAGAATTCTGACAGGAGCATTAATATGAAAGCTTTTTTCCTTAGTATTATTTTTATATTCTGCAGCGTAAGCCTTTTTTTTATAGGCAGAGGCGTAGATCAAATAGATATCATGTCGGAAAGATACAAGCGTGCATTGGATGCGGGAGCCAATGCCGCCTCTGAATACAGGGCATACAACACTCGTGAGATCATGGAGAATCAGGGCAGTGGCTTTGGGGTCGGGTTTGAGGACAGTCTCAATGTGAAAGTCGATAGGGAAGCAGCTTTGAAATGGTTTTATAGACTTTTTTATAGAAACCTGGGAGCTTATACAAAGGAAAAGCAGGAGAGGCTTAAAAGATACATTCCTATGAAAGCATTGATATTGTATGACCGTCTCATGATAGCTGACGTTGAAGACAACTGGTTTGCTTATACGACCGAAGGTGAGAAGAAATACCTTATGCAATACAAGGGGAAAAGCTATTATTTTACTCTTTCTGAGCAGATATATGATATAAGCGGCGGTACATGGATAAAGGCAGGGGATATCGGCTTAGATCCCACAACAAGGAAAGCTATGGTCACCGGATACATCACCACTGAGCTTGAAGGCTTTCTACAGGGAGAGGGTTTGGGATGGAGCGGTAATAGATATGAAATGGTATTTTCTTTAGAGGATGACAAGGATGAAAAATTAAGTGGGATAAACGGTATCAATTTCCTGGTGCTTTGTGAAGGGATACCGTTACCCTCAATGAATCCTTTTAAGAAAACAATTTTTTTTGCATATAGCGTAGGCGGAAGTGAAATCATTCGTTAAGTCAGGTATAGTTTGTTACAGGGCTTATGCAGAAGTTAAAAAATGCAGAATAAGACAGAAACGGCTTAAGAGTGAACTGGTCAATAGTTCGTAGACACAAAAAGTAAATTACACATAGCCTCGTTC
>CAZNMO010000015.1:0-528 GCA_964574195.1 uncultured Clostridiaceae bacterium
AGATTGCTTGCCCCCTCCACAGTATATACTGTATTGGGCACAATAAGCGGCTTGTATATGGTCTTCATCGGAAGCCAGTTGCCGTATTTCTTCTCCGCCTTCATAGGACAACGGCCTGAGGGCTGGCAGATATACTCCGAATATGCCCGCAGAGGTTTTTTCGAGTTATGCCAGATCGCAGCCATAAACCTGACTCTGCTTGCAGCTGCAAATCTGCTGTGTAAAAGGCCTCAGCGCGGCAACCTCATAATGAAAACCTTCAACTTTATCCTATCGCTGCTTACTATTTTGCTGATAGCCACAGCCTTCAGTAAAATGGCTCTGTATATCGGAGCTTATGGTTTATCGATCCGTCGGCTGCTGCCCTGTTTCTTCATGGTTTTCCTTGCAATTGTATGCGGCGGAGTGATAGCATTACAGAGATGGAAGTTTTCGATCATGCGTCTTTCTATCACCACAGCTGCCTTGATGATGTGCGTCCTTTGTCTGCTTGATCCTGACGGATATGTGGCCCGCTACAATGCAGAA
>CAZNMO010000015.1:538-16008 GCA_964574195.1 uncultured Clostridiaceae bacterium
TGTGAGCATATTATATCAGTCGGGGCCGGCAGGAGTCGATCCTGCTCTGAAGGTATATGAAAATACAGGTGATGCAGGATTGAAGCAGCAATTGGCTGAATATATCCTCGACCAAAGACAGGATGCAGGAAGCTCCTTGGGAAAAGCCAGCGACAGCCTGCAGAACCTGCTTGTAAGAAAAATGACTGCAGGGTTCTAGGGTGTGAATGGGAGGACTATATGAAAAAGGTTTTTCACAGATATAAAGTATTTATGCCTTTGATAGCGGTTATAATTTGCCTGGGATCAATATATGCCTATAATTATCTTTCCGGAGAAACACCTTCCGCAGTCATAACAACAGCAGATGCCCACAAGGAGGATCGATTCAATTCATTGGTTCCAGGAGTATTCATACTGCAAGGCGACAGCAAGTATAACAAAGCAGCAGGCGCAATTTTCTCAAGTGTTGGATATGATGTCCTGGAAGGAAGCCTTGAAGAATATATGAAGCTTGGAGAAGGTGATTATCTCTTTCTGGTTTCACAAAAGGCTGCAGAAGCATTGAACACTGATGATGCTGAGCAGATAATTGAAAAAGTCAGAGCAGGCAGGAATATCATGACTTGGGGAAAATCCTATTTAAGTGAAAAACTCGGTTTGGTTTTTTCAAATAGGAAGGTAGAAATAGACGGTTATATGTGGAGTGCCAAGAGCGAAGTCCCTATTAGCTTCAAGAAGCCGGTCGGATTGGAACTGTTTTCCTATGGTAAAGGATCCAGGCTGCTGGCGGAGGATGAGTCTGCCAACCCCGTAATGATATCCGGAAAGCTTGATAAGGGTAATTTCATATTTTCAGGTATCCCGCTTGTGAGCGGTAGCGGACCGGGCTATGAGCACTACCCCTTTGTGCTGGAAGCCGTTCAGGGACAATTTGGTATGATGCCCGCTTTTGCCAGGGATGATCTGGCCATTTATGTGGATATTGACTATCACAAAAATGAAGATCCGGCAATGCTTGCAAAAAGGATCAGAAGCTATGGCGCCAACCAGGTAAACATAAGCGCGTGGTATTCTGTTGAGGAATATGGGGATATCTATGAGAAGCTCATAGAGGAATGTCACAAGAAGGGGATATTGACATTTGCCTGGTTTGAATTACCTTATGTGAGCGCAGACTTTTGGAATAGGAATCCACAGTGGAGGGAAAAGACGGCTGCAGGCAAGGATGCACATATAGACTGGAGGCGCCTAATGGCTCTGGATGATCCGGAAGCCATGGAGGCAGTTAAAGAATATATGGCGGGTTTCATTGGAAGCTACGACTGGGATGGCGTGGATATTGCGGAGATATATTATGAATCACCGGGTGAAGGCTTTGAAAATGCTGAAAAGTTCACACCCATGAATGACAGCTTCAGGAAGTCGTTTCAGGATAGGCATGGGGTAGATCCCAAGGAGATATTCAACAAACTCTCGCAATACTATTGGAAGTATAACAAGAAGATGAAGCTGAGCATCCTTGAATTCAGGGTGGAGCTTATTACAAAGATTCATGAAGAACTTCTAATGCTTTGCGAGGAGTTGAAGAGGGAAAACGAGTACCTCCAGACTGTGGTTACAGCCATTGACAGCATAGCAGACAAGGAAATGCGGGAAAAGATAGGCGTAGATGCAAGCAAGATAGCAGGATTACAGGATAAATACCATTTTATGCTTCAGATCGAAGACCCATATACACTCTGGAATATGGGGCCTGACAGGTACAGGGTGATTGGGGAGGAGTACCGGAGCATTATGTCTGACGGAAATCAACTATCCATTGATATAAACGTTATCGATAGAGGTGGAGAGGTTTATCCTACTAGGAAGCAAAGAGGTGTGGAGCTTTATCAGCTTGTCAATACTGCCGGAAGCTATACCGATAAGGTCATATTGTATTCTTTGGCTACCCTTGAAGCAGATGAAATGGGATTTGTACCGTATTCAAGATGCGGAGATATTGAGGTCATGGAATCATTAGAGAATGAATACATCCTTAAAGCTGATAAAGGGTTTATATGGAGAACTGCTACAGAGGGAAAGACCTTCTACATAGATGGAGAAAAATGGCCTTTTGTTTCTGAAACGGGTGTTATAATTCCGGGCGGGGAGCACCGGCTGAAGACGTTGAATACTGAAAATGAAGACAAGCTGCTTATAGAAACAGTCAACGGAGAAATATCGAATGTGTCAATGGACGCAAAAATCAATTTCAGTTATACAAGCAGGGGCAGGTTTTTTATGATAACACCCATGAAGCCATCACAGGTAGAGCTTGATGGAGCTGCATATGTACCGGATATCATGGAGGATGGCAACAAGTATACTGTCATGCTTCCGGTGGGAGTGCACAGGGTAAGCATTGGCCTCCTAATTGTGGAATAGGTGTAAACTATGGACATTTGACAAAGAAAGGAATGAAACCATGAGTAACGAAGGTGAGATCCTGATAAAGGGGAATCCGGAAATAATCCCCGCAAGCATGATCGAAAGGGCAAAGGGCTTGTCATCATCTCTGCTTAGTGATGCCATGGACTCCCGAGGATCAATGAACTTCAGCATAAAGCCGGTAAAACCCGGTATGAAGGTGATGGGAACTGCCATAACTGTAAAGGTGAAACCTGGGGACAATCTGCTGCTTCACAAGGCGATCTACCTGTCGGGCAAAGGCTATGTGATAGTGCTGGACAGCAATTGCCATATGGGGTGCGCAGTATGGGGAAGCATGATGACAAGAGCGGCTGTTGCAATGGGATTGGAAGGTGTTGTATTGGACGGCGCGGTTAGAGACCTGGAAGAACTAAGAGAGCTGGGATTGCCTATATTTGCTGCCGGAGCGGTACCCAATGGACCGACTACCAATGGACCCGGACAAATAAACTGCATGATAGCCTGTAGCGGAGCTTCAGTAGCACCGGGTGACCTGATCCTGGGGGATGATGACGGTGTGGCGGTTGTGCCCAGGAATATGTTGGAAGCTGTGCTGGAAAAAGCTGAGGGAAAAGTAAGAAAAGAAGCAGCCAGGATAAATGAAATAAAGCAGGGAAAAATGGAACCGGATTGGGTAAGGGAAAAAGTGGCAGGGTCAATGGGAAAGGAATGATTATCATGAAGGAAAAAAAGAAGCATATACGTGTGATATTGCTTGGAGGTACTATTGCCAGCATAGTCAATGAAAAGGGTATGGCGGAGGTAGTAGATCTAAGAGAGTATGTAAAGACCTTCCATGAGCTGGAAGAGTATGTGGATATAACGGTAAATTCCTTCAAGCAGTTGAGCGGTTATGAAACAAGGATAGCTGACATCGCAGATACAGCAGAGGAAATCAAAAGAACCATCCGTGAGGATTCGGTTGATGGGATAGTTGTGATCATGGGTACCAACGTGATGGAGGAGTTTTCATTCGCTATCAATATACTTGTTCAGACTGATATTCCGATAGTATTTACAGGTGCTATGAGGACACCGGATATGAGAAGCCCTGATGGTGCAGCCAATCTGTTAAGCGGCATTCGTGTGGCAGCAAGTGACAGCTGCAGGGATCTGGGGGTAATGGTAGTTTTTAACGATGAGATACATTCGGCAGACTATGTGAGGAAGCTTCATCCGCAGAATCCGGGAGCTTTTGGCTCTGAGTTCCCTCTTGGCTATGTAGCGGAAGGTACTCCAAGCATTCGGGTAAAGCCGGTGAGGCGATATTTGCCATGGCTTAAAGATATAAAGACAGAGCCTGTGGATGTACTCCTATACAGTTCATATATAGGTGATACCGGCAGGATATTGGATGAAGTGGAAGGCGTTGGCTATGGAGGCTTGGTAGTAGAGGGCACCGGATATGGAGTTGTGGCAGAGTGGGTATTTGACCGCCTTGAGAAGCTTGTGAAGAAAATGCCCTTGGTAATGGCATCTCGTATTGGTTACGGCGATGTTATGACCAGCAGCTATGGCAAGGGGTATGGTATGCCTTCCTATCTGGCGGAGCACGGATACCTCTTCGCGGGACAGTTGGATGGAAGAAAAGCCAGGATACTGCTTACTTTCCTATTGATGTGTCGTTGTACTGAAGATGAAATACGGGAAAGCTTCAGGAGGTATTCCAAATACTATTGACAAGTTGAAAAAGTTACCGGGAATAACAGATGGCTGGTTACAAAAGACAGGAACACTGTATCTTAAGGGATGCAGTGTTTTTTATATGCCGTGCCCGAATTTTTACCTGCGTCGAAAAAGCACATGGCAGGCAAATGTGGCAAAGCCGCCTTTGCTCTTTGAAAGTACAAACATATTACTTAAGGTATCAGATCCTTAACCTATTACATAATATGATCTTAGCTATAAACGCAATTTCATTTCAGAAGGGGTGTAGTAGTGAAGGCTGCAGTAGAAACCAAATACAAGGAATGCTTGCCGGAGGAAACGGTGGAGCGGATAAAATGCATATTGCAGGAAATGGGAATAGAGCTTGAAGAGCGATGGGGCACCACAGGTATAAGGGGTTTCTATACCTTGAGGGTCAATGTTCCGGGTGCAAGCCTGGGTACCAATGGCAAAGGGGCATCAAAGGAATATGCACGGGCAAGTGCCTATGCTGAATTTATGGAGAGATTGCAAAATGACTACTTAAGTCTTGGAGATTACGACGAGGATACATGGAAATACAGAGACTTTTACTACACACCCGATGAGAAAATAATGAGCGCGGCTGATCTTGCAGTGTCCGGCAATGCATTCGTAGACTATCTTATAAAAGCCACAGCTGAAGAACTCCGGAAGCCTTATGAGAGTCTTGAAGAAAGGGCAAACCTAATATCTTTATGGCATTTTCCCGTCTTTCAGGAGTGTATTGATAAGTTTGTTGCCGTCAAGTACTACAGTGTAAAGAATAAATCTTACGAATATCTGCCCTATGACATATGTATCAGGCTTTACCGGAGTAACGGAATGTGTGCGGGGAACACACCGGAGGAAGCACTGGTGCAGGGAATTTCCGAGATATTCGAAAGGCATGTGAGTATGAAGTTGCTTAGGGAACGGTTGGCTCTTCCATTGATTCCAGACCGGTACCTGATGAAATATGAAAGGTTGTATGGGGCTATCAAGGAGATAGAGAAAGACGGCAGATATAAAGTGCTGGTAAAGGATGGTTCCCTTGGGAGAGGCTATCCTGTGGTCATACTCATCATTATTGACAGGGAAAGGCAAAGCTATGGAGTGAGACTTGGAGCACATCCTGAATTTGAGATTGCTCTTGAGAGGACACTTAGTGAAGCGCTTCAGGGAAAGACCCTGGAAATGTTCACGGGGCTTAGCTGTCTGAGCTTGGATAAAGCCGGTGTGCTGCTTGAAGATAATATTACAAATATAACAAAACTAGGCCTGGGTCAATATCCTGCAGAGCTTTTCAGCGAAGAGAGCGAATATGAATTTGAACCCTTTAGGGATATTACAGGAAAATCAAATGGTGAGATATTGAAGGAGCTTCTGAGCCTGATAACTTCCCAGGGATACGATGTACTGATCAAGGACGCATCTTATCTGGGTTTTCCGGCATACCAGGTTATATCACCCGGCTTTAGTGAGATACATGAGGCAAAGCTGATGAAAGTATGGGAGATCCATTCCGGCCTTCGGGCAAGAAGGGCTATGAGAAAGCTTCTTGCTGCACCGCAGGAGGAACTGAGGGGAATAGTAGACTATCTTAAATACAAACAGAATTCCGTCAATGAAAATACATTTTCTACATTGATCGGTGTGGAATTTGAAAAAAAGTATCCGGGTGAAAGCTGTGAGCATTTTTTCCTTGTAGGTGTATGCTTATACAAGCTCGGAGATTTCAAAGAGGCAGCTTTTGTCTTCCGGTTAGTTGCAAATGCCTTGGCGAATTCGGAAGAGCGGGAATATTACAAGTGCGTTGCCGACTATGCTGCCGGCACAGCTGAAAATATGCAGGAAGACAGTATAATTGATATTCTAAAGCTTTTCTATCCGGCCGATATCCTGCAAAAGGTACACAGGCAGATGGAAAGTCCTGAAGCTATCATAGAAAGGATCTATCCTGACTTCAATTGCTTTGATTGTAGGGAGTGTGGTGCCGCAGGCAACTGCAACTACAGTATTGCAAGAGGCATCAAGAGAGCGCTTAAGGATAGGCAACCTGATGCAGTACTTACCGGTTTGGATGAACTATTAAAATGAGGTGACAAGCTGACTTGTCACCTCTTGTTACAGATTTTTATAAAAATCCAATGTATCAAGCATTTCCTTTTCCGGTACGATTCCCTTTTCAACATATCTTGCATATCTGTTTTCAAGATCCTTGACTTGTTTTGCCCGCTTGTTCCTGAACAGGTTTGCGGTTTCTGCGAAGCTTGGATGATTAAGCAGCCTTTCCCTTGTCTCCTTTGGGAAGGGGCAGTGCCTGTATAGGATATCCCTTGCCAGTTTGTTCAGTCTCAGGATGCCATTGGACTCATAATTGAGCCATGTAATATAATCAGATGCAAAGATCTGTCTGGTAATATTCCTGTATTTTTTGACCTGTAGGGTCAGTTTTTCCTTACTCTCCTCAGAAAGCTCCTTGTTTTTTTTATAGAACTGTATATAGTCTGTGTACTCCGAGGTCAGAGATCTCAGGCTGACATCATTCCATGCAGTTCCCATCATTGTCTTGCATAACTCCCAGCGGAACTCTCCTATCAGCTTC
Source organism: uncultured Clostridiaceae bacterium (assembly GCA_964574195.1). GTDB lineage: Bacteria > Bacillota > Clostridia > Lutisporales > Lutisporaceae > BRH-c25. The sequence continues at coordinate 7,263 of CAZNMO010000015.1, forward strand.
TGTAACATCTCGTTGATATCTCCCTCTGTAAAAGCAGGGATTATGAAACGTCCAGGGGTATTCCTTACCCTGCCGCTTATTTCCTGCCACATTATGGCATTGCTTCCGTATATGGGCATTAGTATGATATCAGGATAGACAGCCTGCAGTATGAATTCTTTCTCTATTCCCTTTTTCATATTGAAATAGGAAATCTCCCGATGGAAGGCTGAAAAATCAACAGCCAGTACTTTGCGTACAGCTTCTTCGAGCTTTTGTGGAGTCACCAGGGCTTTATCCAGTTCCATTACAATGGACTCGTCACACAGTATAGGGAAATAGGTCCTTATGCTTCGGCTACAAAGCCTGTGGTTTTGCTTGAACATATTGTTGATTTCAAAGCTGAGCCTTTTATCTGAACTGTTTTCATAGGCCACTTTATCGGAATCCTGGACCTCGCCATGCTTTTTCATTTCTCTGAAGGTATCGAAGTAATCCATGGAAAAATCATTTACTGAAGGATTGATCTTCTTTTCATATATCAGCCTGAGCCAGCTTCCCATGGTATACACCTGGCTATATCCCTCACCGGTGCCTTGGTTCAGATTATATAAAGTCCAAAGATTCTTCTGGCTCATCAGTTTTTCATCCATATAGCCGTATGTAAGGAACAAATGGATCAGCATATCCTGATTATTTTCAACTGCCGCCTTCTTCAAGACTGCTTCATAGATCTCAAAGAAGCCTTTAGTAATGCTACTTCTCAGATGTCTTGCCTGTTCATCCTCGGATAGCTTGTCCTTAAGCCCTCTGAACATGGACAGCAAATTAATGAACAAGCTGCAGCGCTCCTTTGGAAGCCCTGAATAATCGAGTATTTTCTCTGTACTGTTCTTAAGCTCCTCGGGAATGCCCTCAGCGACGGCATTGACCTCGGAAATCAAACTACTGTTGGATACTTTATGTTTCAAAGTTGATATAGCGGCATCTATCTTGTTTTTTATACTCTTAACGTTGATTTCGGGTGTATGGCAGTATTCATTCGTGGATATGTCCACGATGTTCTTAATGGCCTTAAATAGATATTGAAGTGTCTCAATCATGTCCATGGGCTCATGAATGCTGTTTTCCATATAGGCTGCTGCCTTGAGATATTCCCCTAGTACGCTGGGCTGCTTCTCGTCATAAAGCAGCTTGATATATTTATCTGCCACATCGATAGTTTCAGAGATATTGCCCAATATATCCTTTAATAGCAATGCACTGTCCGTACAAGTATATTGCGAAATAACAAAGCTTTCATTCAGCAGTTGCTTCATAAGCTCCGGGTCCAGGTCATGCATGTGTTCATAGTATTTCAGCTTCAGGGCATCCACCTCTGTACTGGGCGCATAATCATACTCGGAATGACTGCATTTTAGGAACTCTTCATTAAAGGAGCCAGGCAGAAGAATACCTTCCTCCTTTAACTCCTTAAGCCTGTATAGACTGTCTCTGAGTGCAGAAAGAGATGGTTCGTATGAAAGACCATGTTTTTCCTTAAGGATCCAGAAAAAAAGACAAAGGTTGTCTGTGACTATTTCAAGGGAACTAACAAACCTTTCCAGCTTTTTAAGCGAGTTATGGGAGTCTTCGATCAGACTGGTTATGGAATTCAATATATAGCTTGAATACTCGTTTTTCTGACTGAATAACTCTTCTATACCTTCAATATTGTTCACATGGTAGGAAAAAATGATCGAATCCATAGAAGCCTTGTAGCTTAAGCTGTGCCTGCCTGATAAGAAAAGGTCATTGGCCCCGATGAACATGTTCTGGTCAATGCTGAAAAGCTTGTAGCCATTTTCCGCCAGTTGGTTTTCGTCCATATCCTTTGAATCATCAGTAGCAGAAATATAAACATCAAGCTTGCCTTTAGCAAGTATATTCACTGAAGAAACCTCATGCCCCTGCAGGAAAACAGGTTTTCCAGCCTTTATTTCAAAACTGCCGTTGGAACCCGACATACTGCTCAAACCAGATCACCGCCTTTGACAGAATTATCTATTATATATAATAACACAGTTTTCGACAATATGGATTGCTATTCATATACCCGGTCTGACTGTCCACATACGATAGACCAACTATTCACATTCAGTATAAATAAAAGTGGAAATACAGTCCATACCAGAAGGTATAATATGGCGGCATCTTTGTAATCTGAAGCCGACATTTATTGACTATGATTGGCAGTCAAGTATAATATAATTATATACAAAAGTAAAATTGTTTCATCTGAAAGAAAAATATATTTGAATAAAAGCTGGCAACGGTGTATCAAGTGTAGCAGTTGCCCGGAAGGAGCATGTTTTGATCAGCAGGCATACAGGGATATTGGAGTTGGTTTTTGAAAAAGGGCGCATAGAGGTTTCTTCACTGGCTGAAATGATGGGTGTTTCCGAGGTCACGATACGCAAGGATCTGTCCATGCTTGAGGAGAAGGGACTTTTGAAGCGGGAACATGGTTACGCGGTAACAGAAAACAGTGATGATATAAGCAAAAGATTGGCATTCAACTATTTGGTCAAGAAGAGGATAGCAGCAGAAGCAGCTTCTTTGGTTGAAGAAGGGGAAACAGTCATGATAGAATCCGGTTCCAGCTGCGCGCTCCTGGCTGAAGAATTGGCCGCAAAAATGCATGATATCACAATAATAACCAATTCCTCATATATTGCCTCACATATAAGGCAGTATCCGGGAACAAAGATAGTACTGCTTGGAGGCGACTATCAGTGTGAAAGCCAGGTAGTTGTAGGACCTATTACAAAGAAATGCATAGAAGACCTCTATGTTGACAAGCTCTTTGTCGGCACCGACGGTTTCAGCGAGAAAACAGGCTTTACGGGGAAAAATCCAATGAGAGTCGAGACAGTAAGAGCTATGGCCGAAAATGCAAACAAGGTGATAATATTGACCGAATCTCGTAAGTTTGGTGAGCGGGGTGTGACAGCGCAGTTCAAGCCAGGGGAAGTTGCCGTTGTTATTACTGACAGTAAGGCTCCCGAAGGACTATTAGGGCTTTTGAAACAAAACAATGTTGACGTGCGGGTGGTCCCTGCGGAATGAGATGGTGACAGTCTGGTCTTACATGTTGGAACCTTGAGAAGTATTATCTGATAAAGGAGAAATTATGATGAATGACTATTTACTATTTTTCATAGCACTTGCTCCTATTATATGGCTTATAGTTTCCCTTGGCTCTTTGAAGATGCCCGGGCATAAGACCTGTACCATAACACTTACAGTAACTATCCTTCTTGCTGTGCTGGTATGGAAGATGCCGATCGATCAGGCGCTGACAGCAGCTTTGGAGGGATCGGCAATGGCCTTGTGGCCGATAATCATTGTAATAATTGCAGCGGTGTTTACCTATAATCTGTCGATCCATACCAAAAGCATGGATGTCATAAAGAATATGATGGTAGGTATCACTACCGACAGAAGGATACTGGTTCTGATCGTCGCTTGGGGCTTTGGAGGCTTTCTTGAGGCAATAGCTGGTTTCGGAACGGCAGTAGCCATACCTGCAAGCATTTTGGCAGCACTTGGCTTCGACCCTGTCTTTGCTGCAATAATCTGTCTCATCGCAAACACCACACCAACTGCCTTCGGCGCAATAGGGCTGCCTGTGACGACTTTGGCAAAGATCGCCGGTATAGATGCCTCTACTCTGAGTTATGCAGTCAGTGTACAATTGTTTGTTTTGATCATAGTTGTGCCAATGGTTCTGGTAATGCTGACAGGTAAAAGCGTAAAGGCAATAAAAGGAGCGACTATTATTTCGCTGGCTTCAGGCTTTGCCTTTGCGGTACCTCAGATCTTTGCTGCGAAATATCTTGGAGCAGAGCTGCCTGCATTGCTCGGCTCAGTAATATGTATAGCAATAACAGTCATTATGGCAAAAATATTCTATAAGAAGACTGCATCGACTGAAAAAGAGCCTGTATCACTGAAGGAAGGCATTGTGGCATGGATACCGTTTATCTTGGTACTGGCTTTCATACTGCTTACAAGCACTCTTGTACCTGGTATCAATAAACCCTTATCACAAATAAAGACCTCCATAACGATTTTCAGTGGACCACATGCAAAAGCTACTTCCTTTGCCTGGATCGCCAATCCCGGAACATTGATAATACTGGCTGCTTTCATTGGAGGCTTGATACAAGGTGCCAAGCTTACAGATATATTGAGGATTTTGGGAAAGACTGTAAAGCAGATGACAAAATCAATAATAACTATCCTTGCAATCGTATCACTTGCCAAGGTAATGAGCTACAGCGGGATGATCACTTCAATTGCAGTAGTGCTGGTGGCAATGACCGGCAGCCTTTACCCGATATTCGCCCCATTGATAGGTGCCTTGGGTACCTTTGTAACAGGAAGTGATACTTCATCAAACGTGTTGTTCGGACCGCTGCAGATCGAGGTTGCCAAAAATCTGAACATGAGTCCCTATTGGATGGCAGCAGCAAATACTGGAGGAGCAACGGCCGGAAAGATGATATCTCCCCAAAGCATAGCTGTTGCCACTGCTGCAACAGGAATAATAGGTACTGAAGGTAAGATATTGAAGACGACCTTGAAATTCTGCCTTGTTTATTTGGTAGTATTGGGATTAATAGTTTACTTCGGTGCAGCATTCTTCCCAGTGTAAATTTCCACTTTTTACATGCCTTAATTTTCTCTTATATGCGAAAAAATGACAAAATAAGAGAATTACAATGCAATTTATAGAAAATTGATGTAAGCGCTCTAGTACGTTATCTATTACAGAAGGCCTGCGATTATACACATCACAGGCTTTCTGATATTTGCTGTAAAAATGTAGAAAAATAGCTATTGATAAATTATTATTTATACTATACACATTTATCAAAATATTCTAATATATATAGTAACGTGGCTTTTTTCTGCCATAGTAATAATTTAAGGGGGAAAGTGTATGGAGGGTGGAAGTGTACAGGTTTTGATCGCCATGGTATTGTATATCTCGATAGTTATCGGCATCGGTGTTTATTACGCAAAACGTGCAAGTGAAAGCAGCAATAATTATCTTATAGGCGGAAGATCCCTGGGCCCTTGGATAGTAGCGATGGGCGCCGAGGCATCCGACATGAGCGGATGGCTGTTGATGGGTCTTCCCGGTGTTGCATACTTCTTTGGCCTGGCAGACGCTGCCTGGACAGCAATAGGTCTGGCAATAGGTACTTATGTGAACTGGCTGTTTGTGGCTGGAAGGCTGCGCAGATACTCGCATGTAGCTGGCGATGCAATTACTATCCCTGATTTCTTGAGCAACAGGTATAAGGAAGAGAAAAAGGTCATAATGACAATAGCAGCTCTCTTTATTCTCGTATTCTTCACTGTTTATGCAGCTAGCTGCTTTGTTACTGTAGGTAAGCTTTTCAGCACTTTGTTCGGTATCAAATATGTTTATATGATGATTGCAGGTGCGGTATTCGTTATTTTATATACTTTTATTGGTGGGTTCCTTGCAGAAAGTGCATCCGACTTCATGCAGGGCTGTGTAATGTTCTTTGCCCTTACAGTAGTACTGATAACAGGTATATCAGTTGCAGGAGGCATATCTGCAGTTATAGACAACGTAAAAACTATACCTGGATTTTTCGATTTCTTCGGAATGGCATCACCAACTATGGCAGACGGACTTCAGAAGGTTGAAGCAGGCAAGCCTGTATTTGGGGAAGCCGCACCTTATGGACTGCTGACCATTATATCAACAATGTCCTGGGGACTTGGCTATTTCGGGATGCCTCAGGTACTTCTGAAATTCATGTCAATAAGAAAAACCAGTGAAATTGCATTGTCAAGAAGGATAGCGATAATTTGGGTAATTATATCTCTCGCAGCAGCAGTTGCCATAGGTGTAATCGGCAGAGCACTTTATCCGGCTTCTCTTCTTACACAGGGTGCGGCAGAAGGTATATTCATACTGATGTCAACCAATTTCTTCGCACCTCTTTTTGCAGGTATTGTTATGGCAGGTATACTGGCAGCCACCATCAGCTCCTCAGACTCTTACCTGCTTATCGCGGCATCAGCATTTTCGAAGAATATTTACCAGGGCATCATGAAGAAGGATGCAAGTGACAAGGCTGTCCTTGTGGCATCCAGGGCTACCCTGATCATAATAGCAATAGTATCAATGATAATCGCGTTGGACGAAAACAGTGTAATATTCAAGGTCGTATCCTTCGCGTGGGCCGGTTTTGGTGCTACCTTCGGACCAACGATGCTCTTCTCACTGTTCTGGAAGAGGGTCACAAGGTCAGGGGCAATAGCCGGTATGCTTGCCGGCGGTGGTATGGTATTTATCTGGAAGCTTTTGATAAAGCCAATGGGCGGATTGTTGGGAATATATGAGCTGTTCCCGGCATTTGTAATATCCTGTATAGCAATAGTTGTAGTATCTCTGCTGTCCAAGGAGCCATCCAAGGAAATACAGGACGAGTTTGAAAATGCAAAGACATACGAATGTTAAGTCATTAAAGCATAAGGTAAACAATGCAAAAGAGCCGGTTCACAATGTGAGCCGGCTCTTTTGCATTAAAATCCTAGTGACTTTCAAAGCAAGCTTTTCATATAGCCCTAATAAATGCTATAATGTGTTTAGACATAATATTCCACTATTCTACATAATCAGTCAAGGTATTCCTGCAGCACATAATACATTTGGAGGACATGATGATGGTAAATGAGAATATTAAGAATATAGATCAGGAATACAGGACTGTTTTCAATGGCAGCCAGGATGCAATGTTCCTGGTAAATGTCAATGATGAAAAGAGCTTTACCTATGATAAACAAAGGCTATGAGATAGATGCAGGCATTTCCTCGGAAATGGTTTGCGGTAGGACACCGCAGGATCTTTTTGGCAAAGTATTCGGGGATCAGATAATAGCTCATTATATGGATTGCATTGCTGCCAGGAAGCCGATAACCTATGAAGAGACCTTTAGTGTCAAGGGGATACAGAAGGTATGGCATACACTGCTGTCTCCAATAATGAAGGATAACAGGGTAGTGCAGATAGTTGGTTCCAGCAGGAATATTACAGAGCTGAAAAGATGGGAAAATGAGGTGGCAAGGGAGAGGCAGTTTTTCAAGACAACACTGCACTCTATTGGTGATGCGGTCATAACGACCGATACTGATAACAAAGTAGTTATACTGAATAAGGCCGCAGAGGCGTTAACCGGATGGACTCAGGAAGAAGCCGAAGGAAAGCCTTTGGGTGAAGTTATGGATACCTATTTTGAAATAAAACATGATATGTATGAGCATTCCCTGGCTGATAGCATTACAAACGGGAGTCAACTGGACTACGATAAGATCCTTGTATCAAAAAATGGTGTAAAAAGGATAATATCCAGCAGTGAAGCCTTTATAAGAGATGAGTCTGATAATATTCTAGGAGTTGTAATCGTATTCAGAGATATTACCCTGGATAAGAAAAAGGAAGAGGAGGTCAAATATTTGGGCTATCATGACAGTATGACCGGTTTGTATAACAGGGCATATTTCGAAAAAGCCCCTAACAATCTTGATGAAAAGAGATATTTGCCCCTGGGGATAATTATGGGTGATTCCAACGGTCTTAAAATGGTAAATGATGTTTTTGGGCATGAAGAGGGTGATCGGCTGTTGAGGGGTATCACCGAAATATTCAGGAAGGTTTGCAGTGCTGATGATATAATAGCTCGAATAGGCGGCGATGAATTTGCGGTGATCCTTCCGCATACAAGCATTGAGAGGATGAATGCGGTAACTACAAATATAAAGAGAATGTGCAGTATGAGCACCGGAGATCCCATATATCCAAGTGTTGCCCTTGGAGCCGCTGTGAAGACTGATGTAACCCAGAGCATCGAAACGATCTACAAGCTTGCGGAAGACAGGATGTATAACAACAAGCTGGTAGAGAGCAAGAGCATAAGAAGCTCAATAATAGTCTCACTCAAGAAGACACTTGAAGAGAGAACTCATGAGACTGAGGCCCATGCACAGAGAATGAATGAAATATCCATGCGGGTAGGAAGAATCCTGGGGCTCAATGACAATGAACTGGATGAGCTTTCACTTCTGGCAATGCTTCATGATATTGGAAAGATCGCCATACCTGACTACATACTTGGAAAGAAGGACAAGCTTTCCGAGGAGGAATGGAAGGTAATGAAGGGGCATTGTGAGATTGGATACAGGATAGCTATTGCCTCACCAGAGCTTGCGCATATTTCGGATCTTATACTCTGCCACCATGAAAGATGGGATGGCAGTGGGTACCCACAAGGGCTCAGGGCTGAGGAAATACCAATGCTATCCAGGATCATATCAGTTGTTGATGCTTTTGATGCCATGACCAATGACAGGCCTTATCACAAGGCTATATCAAGAGAAGAAGCACTGGCAGAGCTAAAAAGGTGCAGCGGAACGCAGTTTGATCCCCATATAGCCGCGAAGGCCATAAGTGTAATATCAAAATCAAATCAGTAAAATGATGCTATTTTCTATACTTGCCGCCCCTTGGAAAGCTTATTCTGAAGGTACTGCCTTTTCCCACGGTACTGTCTACCTTTATGACTCCATGGTGTTCCTTTATGATCCAACAGGCAATAGACAAACCCAGGCCTGAACCCCCGGTTTCGCTGTGCCTGGCCTTATCTACCCGGTAAAAACGTTCAAATATCTTGTCCAGGTCTT
>CAZNMO010000015.1:16018-38818 GCA_964574195.1 uncultured Clostridiaceae bacterium
CACCGGTATCTGAAACTATTATCTCAATGTTATCCCGGTTTCCGTTTACCGACAGTCCGACACTACCACCTTTAGAAGTGTATTTGACTGCATTATCCATAAGGATGACAATAAGCTGTTTGATTTTTGACTGGTCACCGAAGAACTCAATATCCGGCTGGATAGAGACAGTGACATTTAGGTCTTTTTCCTTCGCCATCGGCATAAGCGGGCTGGAAGCTTCTTCTGCTGCTGTGCTTATGGAGAAAGGCTCCATTTCCAGTAATTGCAGGTCGGAATCCGCTCGCGCGAGAAGCAACAGATCATTGACCAGCTTTGTCATATGCTTGTTTTCCAGATAAATGTTTTCCAGCCACTTGGACTGGCTCTGAATAGTCTCTGTCTTGTTTTCCATAACAAGCTCAAGGTTTGTCTGTATGACGGAAAGTGGTGTCCTCAACTCATGGGAGGCATCGGCTACAAAGTTCTTCTGCTTCTCCCATGCTGCTTTGACCGGCCTGACAGCCCTGCCTGCCAGAAAGAAGCTGGCGGCGAAAACAAGGATCAAACCTGCCAGAGCAACCATTACAAGATTTTTCAGCAATGAGTTTAGCAGTTTTTTTTCATAATCTATATTTATGAATACCATAGAAAAGCTGTCATTGTCCTTTTTTATCAGCCGGGCGAGATAAGTCAATCCGTCCGGTGTTTGTACTGGTTTTGGCTGAAGTATTAATACAGATGCCTTGTTTCCAAAGGGATCAACATTGTACAGGCTTCTGAACTTTTCTATAGAAATTCCGTTTGAATTTATGACTGAATTTACAAGCTCAATAACCTGATTTGCTGTTAGCTGCTGCATAAAAGGGGTGCTCCTATAGCTGAAAAGCTGACCTTCGGAAGATATTTCGGCTATAATAAAAGCGTGGTTTCCCAGAAGTCCAAGCAGCTTGGGATCCTGAAGCCCATCTCCGCCCACTAGGCTGTAAGTCAGCATTCCCATAAGCTCTTCGGATTGATCGGTTATGCTCCTGTACATGGTATAATATACGCCGGTAAATACGACGGCGAAGATCAAAACAGCTACTATCAGGTTTACCAAAGTCAGTTTAAGCTTCAATCTGCTAAACATTGATCCTATTCCTCCAGGCAATAGCCAATTCCGCGAATGGTTGATATACGCACATTAGCTTCACAGTTGTCCAGTTTTTTTCGAAGGTAGTGCACATAAATCTCAACATTGTTATAGTCCGAATCCATTTCAAAGCCCCATATCCTATCTAGAAGCTGTTCCTTTGTTATCACAAGACCTTTATTTTTCATAAACAGCTCCAACAGTTGGCATTCCTTCAAAGTCAGCTTAATTGGCATGTTTTCTATAGAGTAAACCTTGCATTGAGAGGTGTCAAGGGTCAGGTTGCCTGCCATCAATGTATTGTTCTGCAACAGCTCTCCTTGCCTGCGGGAAAGAGCTCTGACTCTTGCTAGCAGCTCATCGTTTGAGAAAGGCTTTATCAAGTAATCGTCAGCGCCTGAATCAAGGCCCTCCACCCTGTTTTCAACTGTATCCCGGGCTGTGAGGAAAAGAACAGGGGCTTTTATGCCCTGAGCTCTTATGGTTTTCAGTATTCGGATGCCATCTTTTTTCGGAAGCATCCAATCCAGTATTATCACATCATATATATCCGACAGCGCCATATCCTCGCCGGTTACCCCATCATAAGCCGCATCAACGGTGTATCTGTTTTTCTTCAATACATATACAAGGGCGTCAGAAAGTCTCTTTTCATCCTCCACCAATAATAAACGCACATTATCACCTCAGAATTATCTTACATTATAATCCTTTAAATTTCATTAGAATTTGAATTAGGAAAAATCATTAAATTTTCCAAGGAAATCTAAAGCTTCTGCATTTAGTATTTAATTGTGCCAGTCATGCGGTGCAATTTTACTGTATTTTATCAAGGAGACTGATATGAGAAAGAAAAGCCGGAAAAGAAGCAGTGCGGGATTGGTTTGCCTGTTTCTAGCGCCAAGTCTGATCGGATTCGCCGTATTTTACATGCTACCGTTTATTGGGGGCATGTATTATTCACTTTTGGACAGCCCGTTCAGCCGGGAGTATGTAGGCCTGAAGAATTATATCGGCCTGCTGGCCAATCAAAGCTTTATCAAGGCGGTAATAAATACTGCGGTGTTTACGAGCCTGTGTGTGCCGTTGAATATGATATTGTCCCTTGGGTTGGCTATCCTTCTGAATAAAAGGATACACTGCAAAAGTATACTGCGCACGCTTTTCATTACACCCCTTGTGGTTCCGGTGGCATCTGTTGTATTTGTCTGGCAGTCCATGTTTGATATCAACGGCGCCTTAAATGCCTTGATAGCATCACTTGGGCATGCTCCTGTGGATTGGATGAAGAGTGACTGGGCAAGAGTGGCGGTCGTTATCGTATATCTCTGGAAAAATGTAGGCTACAGCATGGTATTGTTCCTTGCCGGGTTGCAGAACATACCTATCGACTACTATGAAGCTGCGCGAATAGACGGTGCAGGCCCATGGAAGCAGTTAATCTCCATAACCCTGGTGTACCTGACACCTACGGCATTCTTTGTGTTCATAATGTCAATAATCAACTCCTTCAAGGTATTCAGGGAGGCTTACCTTATATCAGGTGATTATCCCCACAGCAGCATTTACATGCTGCAGCATTATATGAACAATATGTTCGCGGGGCTCGATTATCAGAAATTGACTACAGCGGCTTTCATTATGGCAGTTTTTATAGTGATGCTGGTGCTGGTACTTTTCCTGATCGAAAGAAGGATAAGCAAGGCCATTGGTTAAGCAGGCAGGAAAGGAAGAGGAGGAATGAAAAACAATGTAAAAAGCTTACTTATTACGGCAGTACTTGCCTTAATGGCAATTATATTCATTTTTCCGCTGGCGCTTACAGTTACAAATTCGTTTATGAGCGAAGCGGAAATATCAAACAACTATGGGATGGTGGGCTCCGACAGCACCGATGCTGGTGCCTCCGAAAGCAAGTATGCGGTCATGTCTCTGATTCCCGAATTGGTGGTGCTGGATCAGTATTATGCTGTACTGGTCAAGAAATCACAATTCCTATATATGTTCTGGAATTCAGTGATCTTGGTACTCCCTATCGTGGCAGGACAGACCATCATTGCGAGTATGGCGGCCTATGCCTTCGCCAAGTTCCGGTTCAGGGGAAGGGATCAGTTGTTCTTTGTTTACCTGACAGTGATGCTGATGCCTTTCCAGGTAACCCTGGTTCCCAATTATCTTGTTGCGGATTGGCTGGGTTTGATAAACAGCAACCTTTCCATAATACTTCCGGGGATATTCAATACCTTTGGGGTGTTTTTACTGAAGCAATACATGGAGCAGATACCGGATTCTTATATCGAAGCAGCAGAAGTGGATGGAGCAGGGCAAATAGCGATCTTTTTCAGGATAATTCTGCCTATGTGCAAGAATGGCATAGCTGCGATGTTCATATTGCTGTTTATCGATAACTGGAATATGGTGGAGCAGCCATTGATATTTCTTCAGGACGCAACAGCCCAGCCTCTATCAGTATATCTCTCCAAAATCACCGAAGGAGAAAGGGGCATCGCCTTTGCAGCCTCTGTGCTCTACATGCTGCCGATGCTGCTCATATTTCTGTATGGAGAGAACTATCTCATAGAAGGCATACAACGTTCAGGAATAAAGGAATAAAACGGAGGTATAGATTTTGGAAATTGATGAACTTAATGGTTATTCCAGACGAAAGAAAACGACAGGCAAGCTGCTGGCCTGCTTTATAGTTATAATGACACTTCTGACCTTCTTTTCCAACACGATCAACAATTTCCTGCTTCCGAGGGTGGTGCTTGAAAGCCCGGATAGTGGTGCGCTAATAAAGGAAATAAGCGGGGAAGGAACGATAGAAGCAAAGTCGGTCTATGAGGAATACGCAGATAATGGGTTGAAGGTACTGGAGGTGAAGGCGGAGGAAGGTGATCAGGTAAAAAAAGGCCAACTGATCCTGAGCCTTGATATAGAAGAATTGAGATCAAACCTTCAGGACGAAAGAAGCAAATACAGACAGCAGCAGCTTGAACTTGAAAAACTTAAAGACGACAGTGCGCTGGAAGATTACAAGAGCAGCATAGAAAGCGCGGGAGAGAAGCTGGAAAAGCAGACGGATCACTATCAGGACATAAAGACCTTATACGACGCCGGCTTTGAGTCTGAAAGCAAGCTCAAGGAAGCCGAAACAGAAATGAACAGTGCCAAAAGAAGCTATGACTCAGCCGTAAAGGACAAGGCAGATCATCAAAGGAGCAATCTCCGTGAAATTGAGAGTGCTGAACTGGAATTGGAAATACAAGGCAGGAGGATAGCGGACCTGGAGAAGAAAGTGTCCAATGGTGGGGTATACACTGCTCCTTCTGATGGCACTATTACTGAGTTGAATTTCAACAAAGGAACACTGACCAACAATTCCCAGCCTCTATATAAGCTTGCTGAAGCTTCAGACGGTTTTCAACTGATCATCCCGGTTGACAGTGACCTGGCGGACTATGTGAGATCAGGCGACAGGGTGGAGGTATATGTTGCATCACTGGAAGAAGGAAGCATAGAGGGAAGTATAGCACGGGTGAAGAAGAACCCGGGGGATGGTGACTTGAAGGACATAGTAATAGATATTATGAGCAATGAGCTACAGGGCGGAGAAAACGGCAGGGTCATAATCAGCAACAGGACGGAACAGTTTCAAGCTCTGGTGCCGAATAGCGCAATATATACCGATAGCGAAGGCTCCTTCTTATTCACCATAAGAAGGGTGGATAGCCCGCTGGGGATGGAAAGCTATGTGGAAAGAATATCAGTGACGGTTCTGGACTCTGACAACACCAAGTCCGCCGTTATTGGGATCTCACCAATGGATAAGGTCGTATCAGGAAGTACCAAGCAGCTTAGTGATGGAGATAGGGTCGTTGTTGAGGAGTAATGGAAGGCGAGTATGGAGGTGGTATTTTGAAGTCATCCAAGCTTAACCATTCGATCCTGGCTTTGGGAATATTCATTCTCATACTTGCCTCCCTGACTGGAGTGGCTGCAGCTGCTGAGCTCAATGAGCTCGGCGGAGCGTATGGAACAGGGAAGGTAACTGCTGATCTGCTGGATAAGGCGAGCATTAAGGAAGGCAGTGCAATTACCATGGCGGATATAATGCATCTTGAAGATTTCTGTTTCAAAGGCCTTGAGCTTGCCTATGCTTCAGAGGACAAGACTACTATTACAAATGGGGAGGATCAAGTCTTGGCAGCTGTAGCTGGAGTAAGCGGCAGCTACAGAATGTTCCATCAACTGGAGCTTAAGTCAGGAAGCTTCTTAACACCGTCAAACAAGAAGGAAATGGTGGCGGTTGTGGATGAAGATCTGGCATTGGAGTTATTCAACAATACCAATGTGGTTGGCATGTACATCGAATTATATGGCATAAGCTTCAGGATAATAGGAGTGGTCTCCGGCGGCGGATCCATTATCACAGTCCTTACTGATGACGGTATTGGCACTGTTTACATACCTGTGGAGCAAATGCTGGAGTTGGATGCCGATACCGGGATCACTTCCATTGAGATAAAAGCAGCAGATATGGGGACTACCGGTATAAATATCAACAGAATGAAGGAAGGCTTGGCTTCAATGGGGAAAAATTCCGCTGATTACAGGATGCTTGATTATAATATTGAGAAAAGGCTGACGGAGGAAAAGGCACAGGTTGTAACTTTCATTTCGGGGATCGGGGTCATCATTATGCTTCTTAGTTCAATCAGAAAAAGACTCAAAGGAGTATACGGCATATGGAAGAGTTCTTATAAAGTAAACTATTTAATGGATGTATTCAGGCAGGAAGGTAAGAAGCTGGGATTCCTGCTGGCAGAGGCAGCTGCGCTGCTGGCTATTGCTGTCATTGTGTGGAACGCCGTAAAGTTTGATTTTTATATTCCCGCAGATTACATACCTGATGAGCTTATTGATATGAAATTCTACTCAGACTTGATAGAGAGCTTGCTTCAAAAAAATGTACAGAGCATAGGTCATATACCCTCCATGATGGAAATGAAAACTGATGCACTTAGGGCATTACAGTACTGGAGCCTGTACATGGCTATTCTTGCAGGGTTCCCGTCATACTTTATGGGTCTCAGACTGTCGAAACGGAGACCGGATAGCCGGCTCAGGCGTATGGTGTTCAGTTCTGTTTTTATAGGTATTTGCACTGCTCTCAGCCTATTACTGCTTGGCTTGATGAAACTGCCGGTTGAAATAGATACAGAGGGACTTCTTGTGTTGGCTGCATTCATAATGCTATCGTCATCCGGATTTGGGCAGAGTGTTTTTGGAGCCATGCAAGGGTCAGAATATAAAAAGGAGTGATATTTTATGTATATAAGTAAACTATTCAAAGTAAATAAACTGAGGAAAATTATCTTATTGGCTTTGACAGTCTCAATTCTGATGAGTTCAACCGCCTGTGGAAAGACAGCAGAGGCGGACGGCCAGGCTGAGGCCCCGGGAGACAACACTATAACTGTAGCTGTAATAACAAAGGATCCATACCTTGAAACTGCAGTAAAGCTCTTTCAAGAAAAGCATCCAGGTGTTACAGTGAATATTGAGGAGTACACCTCTGAGCCTCTGCCCAAGGCTGATGGAAAAAATACCGTCATGAAAAAGCTTGAAAAAGCAGAGGATGTGGAAAAGTACAAGAATGCGGTCAATACACAGCTGATGTCGGGGAAGGGGCCGGATATAATGCTGCTGAGCCCCCTGCCTTACGAAAATTATATTGACAAGAACATGCTTGTGAACCTGAGTGAAATGATAGAAGCCGACAAAAGCTTCAATATTGACGACTATTATACCAATATTCTCGATGCCATGAAATACAAAGGAGGCCTTTATGGTTTTCCTACAAGCGTAACTCTTGACGTGCTTCAAGGGAACTCGGACATCCTCGATAGATACGGGATAAACATAGAAGAAGACAAATGGACCTGGGCGGATTTTGAAGATATGGCCGAAACCATCCTGGATAAAAGCAGCAAAGATGGGGGTGAGGGGATCTATGCCCTGGCAGGGATGGATGGGAGTTCGCTTATTACTTCCCTGGTGTTAAGAAGCTATAGTAGCTTTGTGGATAAAGCTGCAAAGACTGCCTCCTTTGATTCAGCCGAATTCATTGCCATGTTGAATATGGCCAAGGGAATGTTTGACAAAGGCTATATCAATACCGAACAGTCGAAGGAAAAGATGATGGATCTGGCTGCAAGAGGTAATACATTATTCGGTGTAAGCAATATACGAAATTTCTTTGAACTGATGATGGCTAAACAGATTTACGGTGACAATGTGAAATTTTTGAAATATCCTGGGGCCGGACAGGATCAAGCCTTCGAGGTAAACAGTCTTTATGGGATCAATGCAAAATCCCCGGATAGGAAGCTTGCCTGGGAATTTATGAAGTTTCTTAACTCAGAGGAATTGACGGCACAAGCCGGTCTGGCGGGGCTTTCGGTAAACAAAGCCGCAGCTAAAGCAGAAGCGCAAAAAGCCATTGAAATGTCCAACAATATTGCCAGCGGCAAAGCCAAGATTGCCCTGAGCAATAACGGCCAGGGTGTAATACTCAATAAACAGATTACTGAAGAGGATGTAAAGCTGGTTCAGGAGCTTCTCGGCAAGGCGAATAAATATAATGAAATGGACCGGCAGATCATGACAATACTCCAGGAGGAAACAAAAGCCTTCTTTGAAGGCCGGAAGACTGCAGAGGCCACGGCAGGTGCGATCCAGGACAGGGTAGATATTTATATAAACGAATAGCGGTAATAGGAAGAGTGCGACATAAGGGTTGCGGGTTACGAGTTACGTGATGCGCGTGGAACGGCTCGGGCTTGACGCTGGAGCAAGGGTACAGGTAACACTGTACACACGGATGAATTCACGGATTTTCATGGATGTTTTTCTTGATGATATACTTCTTGATCGGTGAAGCAGAGATTATCGAAGGCTTCAAAAATACCGAAAGGACTAGTGAACCAGCCGTGAAAATCCGTGTTGCCCGTCTGCCCCTCCCCGGAGCCCTGCTGAACGTGCCGTGTCCCCCGTTCTCCTTATGTCGCATCATTCCGCTATGGTTCAACAGCCTCTACCCTTTTATTTCCTTTACAAGAGCCCTGTAAGCATTAGTGAAAACTGCGGCATCCATATTTGCAGCAATTGCGTCAAAGCCCTGTGCAAGATATTGCCTTGCCATTGCATTGCTGCCCGTGTATATGAATGAAAGCTTGCCTGCGGACTTACACGCCTTCAATACTCTGCCAACAGCCGCGAGAAAATCCGGGTCGTCAAACTGAGCTGGTTTTCCCATTCCGATTGAAAGGTCATAAGGTCCTATAAATATACCATCTACTCCATCTATTTTTACTATTTCATCAATATTCTCAAGGCAGCCTACTGTTTCACACTGAGGTATCAGCAGTGTTTCTTCATTGCAGGTCCTAAAATAATCGTCTACATTTCCTGCAAAGTTCTCAAAACCGTAACCTGCAGGCCTTGCCATAAAGAAGCCTCTTTTTCCTACCGGATGGTATTTTGCCCATTCCACAAGGCTTTTCACCTGGTCAAGGCTTTCAACACAGGGCACGATAATGCCCTTTGCGCCAATGTCCAGCATCTTGAGCACCGCAATACGAGATATTTCCTTTATTCTTGCCAGAGGGGTCACCGTCCCAAGCTCAGCTGTGCGGATAAAATCCATTGAACTCTCTATATCAAAGGGTCCATGCTCAGTATCGATGATAAAGAAGTCCAGTCCGGTATATCTCATGCATTCAACGGCAGTACTGCTGCCCAGCTCAAAGAAAGTACCCACCGCTTTTTCACCTTTTTGCAGTTTTTCCTTCAGCAGATTTTTCATAGCTCTCACCCACCTGTTATAAGTAATATGGGAATAGAATATCCAAGTCAATTATATAATAGTTTGGAGTCTATTGACAGGGTGACTGCGTAAAGTACTGTAAGTCTATTTATCAAAACAGCTTCCTGGAGTATAATTAAAATGACTGCAGATGTATGTCTCAGATACATGAGGCAAGTCACATTATAGAAATATGATAATTTTGATAAGGGGTGTGTATATGAAAGTACTGTTCACATATGATTACGGCCAAGAGAAGATGAATGCTATCAAAGCACTGGGCTACGAGCTTGTATACGTTAGTGAGAAAGACATCACATATACTGAGGCTATGGCTGATGCAGAGGTGCTCGTATGCTATGATCCCTTTGAAACCTTGGATATAACAAGGCTTGAGCACCTGAAATGGATACAGCTCTCCAGTATTGGTATAAATCAGCTGCCCAAGGATAAGGTAAAAAAGCAGGGGATAACAGTAACCAACAACAGGTCTGGTTATTCAATACCCATGGGTGAATGGGTGGTAATGAGCATTTTGCAGCTGCTGAAAAACAGCAGGGGTATGTTTGAAAGACAGTTAGCCAAAAAGTGGAAGATCGACACAGGTGTTCTGGAGTTGTATGGAAAGACCGTCTGCTTCATAGGAACGGGAAGTATAGCCTCTGAAGCTGCCAAAAGGCTACAGGGCTTCGGGGTGAGGATAATTGGGATTAATACTACCGGCAGGAGATTGGAGTATTTTGACCAATGCCACCCTATGGAAGAGTTGGAGCTGGTATTATCACAGGCTGATGCAGTGGTGGTTTCGATCCCGGGGACCCAGGCGACACACCATTTGTTGAATGCTAATAACATAGCGGCCATAAAAAAGGGCGCCTGTATCGTGAATATAGCCAGAGGCAATATTATAGATGAGTCTGCGCTTTTGGAGGCTCTGAGGGAAGGCAACCTTAGGGGTGCTGCTTTGGATGTGTTTGAAGAGGAGCCACTATCACTGGATGATGCTCTCTGGGATATGGATAATGTTATAATTACGCCTCATAATTCCTGGATATCGGAGATGAGGAACGAGAGAAGATACAACATTATATATGAGAATCTGCGAAGATATGCTGCAGGCGAGAGTCTGATGAATATAGTAAATGTTGAAAAAGGCTATTAACGGGCAGAAGGCAGGAACATCAGAGCTTATGCCCCTCTGCCGGCGCCTATTCTTAAAAGGCTGACCAAACCCCATGCCAATATGCCGTATAAGACCATGCCTATGACAGCGGCTGGCTCGAATACTGATTTTGCAGTAAGGCCGGAGGACACAAAAGGATCAAAGATCCCCGAAAAGGGTGCTGTAAAAATGCCGGAGACTGAATATATGAAAGCGATAAAGCTATTGCCGGGATTAGCGCCAAGCAGCTTGAAAATAAGGCGAAGCCCTATCAGCACCTGGATCACTCCCAGGACAAAATATATGGAATGCCTGGCTTTGTAGTACCATAGGGGCATGTTGCTGCTGACGATCTCCCTGTTTCTGTCATTTGAATTATTCATATGTTGCTATCACACCTTGATTTATATTTACCTGTTTATTATTTTCTATTGCAGATAAATTATGTAGCTGAAGGGACAAAGGAATGACTGACATATTTTCATTAAAGCTTTCAAACAAGGAAATTGAAGACAGGCGCAGTAAGATTTCTGCCATATTCATGCGTGATTCTGATAACGTAAAAACAGAGAAGATCGCCACCTTGACGGCAGATGATCTGAGCTTGCTCTTTCGCCTTTATGAGGACATCTTCCTTGAACATTGGTTTGATCAGAATTATAGAGGGAAAATCAAGTTTTCTGTTTCACGGCAGTTGACCAGGAGCGCCGGATTGACCAGATGCCCCAAAAAGATAAGCAGCTTAAGGCCGGAGGATGTAGTAATAGAGATCAAGATAGGAATTGATTTTTTTCTGAATTTTGGTATGCTGGAGGGGCGCAATCTGGTAGGGGGGATAGAAGCCTCAAGCAGCCTTGAAGCATTATTGCTCGTGCTTGAGCATGAGCTCTGCCATGTGATCGAATTTGTAGTGTTCGGTCGTTCCAGCTGTAAGGGAAAGCGCTTTAAAACCATAGCAGCAAATCTATTCGGGCATAAGGACAGCTTCCATAAATTGCCCACCCATAGGCAGATAGCACTTGATGCAATGGGGCTCAGGCTTGGAGACAGCATTTCCTTTACTTATGAAGGGAAAAGGTTGACTGGTGTCCTATATGGTATAAAAAAAAGAGCCACGGTCATGGTAAGGGATAATAAGGGCTTGTTGGCGGACTCCCAGGGAAAGCGGTACACAAAATACTATGTCCCTTTGAGCCTTATTGAATAGAAATAAAAAAGTTATGTATATTTATTTAAAAGTGTTGACACTGAAGCTTACCCCATGCTAATATAAGTGAAATTGAATATTCAATAAAACTCTTATCCAGAGTGGTGGAGGGACTGGCCCGATGAAACCCGACAACCGGCATTCTCATTCGAATGCAGCGGTGTCAAATCCTGCAGTACATTGTACTGAGAGATGAGGGAGGATTAGTATCGTATATTTATAGGATATTTCTATAGCCTCTTTCATCGGAAAGAGGCTTTTTATTTTTATAATCCTCTTGTCACAAATCATTCATAATTGGAGGTAAAAGAAATGAGTAAAAAGGAATTTAAGTTTGATACCCTGCAGGTACATGGAGGACAGAAGCCCGACCCAACCACAAAATCAAGGGCTGTTCCTATATATCAGACCTCCTCTTACGCTTTCGACAGCGTGGAGCATGGAGCGAACCTGTTTGCACTAAAAGAACCCGGTAACATCTATACAAGAATAATGAATCCGACCACAGATGTACTGGAGCAGAGGATAGCACTGCTTGAAGGCGGTGTAGGAGCATTGGCAGTTGCTTCGGGTATGGCGGCAATAACCTATGCAATACTCAATCTGACAAGTGCAGGAGATGAAATCGTTGCAGCCAGTACGCTCTATGGAGGCACCTATAACCTCTTTGCCTCAACCTTGCCCAGATATGGAGTGAAGACCACCTTTGCCGATCCTGACGACCTGGACAGCTTCAGGCAGGCTATCAATGAGAGGACAAAAGCTGTATATATCGAGACCATAGGAAATCCCGGAATAAACCTTGTTGATATTGAGGCTGTGGCTGCCATTGCCCATGAAAAGGGGATACCGCTGGTGGTGGATAATACCTTCGGAACACCATACTTGATAAGGCCCTTCGACTTTGGCGCGGATATAGTGGTGCATTCTGCAACCAAGTTCATTGGAGGACATGGAACATCTATCGGTGGGGTCATTGTTGACTCTGGAAGATTCGACTGGGCAGCTAGCGGAAGATTTCCGGCCTTTACAGAACCGGATGAAAGCTATCATGGGGTAGTATACACAGAAACCTTTGGAGCTGCTGCTTATATCACACGGGCCAGAGTACAGCTTCTGAGGGATACCGGCGCCTGCATCAGCCCTTTCAATGCATTCCTGCTGCTGCAGGGGCTTGAAACATTATCTCTCAGGGTGGAGCGGCATGTGGAGAACACAAGGAAAATAACCCGGTTTCTTTTGGACCATCCACAGGTAAGCTGGGTCAATTACCCAAGCCTGGAAAACAACAAGTACCACGGGCTTGCAAAAAAATACCTGCCTAAAGGCGCAGGCTCGATCTTCACCTTTGGAATAAAAGGCGGAGTTGAAAGCGGCAAGAGTTTCATTGAGAAGCTTGAGATATTCTCTCATCTGGCCAATGTGGCAGATGCAAAATCACTGGTGATTCATCCTGCAAGCACCACTCATGCTCAGTTGGCCGAGGAGGATCAAAGGGCTGCGGGTGTTACGCCTGACATGATAAGGTTGTCTGTAGGTATTGAAGCTGTTGAGGACCTTATCGAAGATCTGGACCAGGCTCTGAATCACGCGGCAGCGCGGAAATAATCGGCGGAAAGGAAGGATAGCTATGCCGATCAATATACCAGACGACTTGCCGGCTGCTGAAACGCTGACGGGAGAGAACATATTCATAATGACTGAAAGCAGAGCAGTTCATCAGGATATAAGGCCGCTTCGTATTGCCATCATGAATCTGATGCCTACGAAAATAACGACTGAAACACAGCTGCTGAGACTGCTTGGCAATTCACCATTGCAGGTCGATATCACCCTGCTGCACCCGGATTCTCATGTATCAAGGAACACCCCTATTGAACATATGGAGCGTTTCTACCAGAGCTTTGAGGATGTACGGGAGCAGAAATTCGATGGTCTGATAATTACAGGGGCTCCTGTAGAAAACCTATCCTTTGAGCAGGTGGATTATTGGAAGGAGCTGACTGAGCTTATGGAGTGGAGCAAGAAGCATGTGTATTCGACCTTCCACATCTGCTGGGGAGCACAAGCAGGCTTATTCTATCATTATGGGGTCCCAAAGCATGAGCTCGGTGAAAAAATGTTCGGAGTCTTTGATCACTACAAAACAGTATGCAACTCCAAACTCCTGAGGGGCTTTGACGATGTGTTCCCAGCCCCCCATTCCAGATATACAGGAGTAAAGCGTGAGGAAATTGAGGCAAATAAAGACCTGGAAGTCCTTGCAGAATCTGAAGAGGCAGGGGTATATATAGCTGTTTCGAAAAGTGGCAGACAGGTTTTTGTAACAGGCCACTCTGAGTACGATCCGCTTACCTTGAATCAGGAATACCACAGGGATGTGGAAAATGGCCTCTCAATAAAAATCCCAAAGAATTATTTTATTGGGGACGATCCGTCAAAGGGACCAAGAGTTACCTGGCGCAGCCACGCCAACCTGCTGTTTTCAAATTGGCTGAATTACTATGTGTATCAGGAAACTCCCTATGATGTAAATAAATTGGATTGAAAGCCTGCAACCGCGGGCTTTTTCTTTTTGTACAATGCCATGAGACTCGAAAATTGGCATTTGATATCGGAATAACAGATTTTACAATGCCTTATATTGGCATTTTGATTGACAAACATAAAACGTGCTGTGTAGAATGATTATGGAGACACTTGAATATTTTTTTGGAGGTTATCGTTGCGTATGAATGGCACATATGATTGCCTGGTCATCGGCTGTGGTTTTGCGGGAGCGGTAGTTGCCCGGGAATTGGCAGAAAGGGCAGGCAAAAAGGTATTGGTAATTGATAAGCGTAGGCATGTCGGTGGAAATGCTTATGATTTTTTGAACAGTGACGGGATATTGGTACACAAATACGGGCCTCATATTTTCCATACCAACAGCAGTCGTGTACATGAGTTCCTTTCACGCTTTACACAGTGGAGGGATTATTCCCATGAAGTCCTTGCAGATGTGCATGGAGCCCTGATACCTGTTCCATTCAACCTTAATTCCCTTCATATGGTTTTTGATGAAGGCAAGGCAGCAAGTTTGGAGCAGAAGCTGATATCAGTCTATGGCGCAGAAAAACGTGTGACCATATCGGAGCTGCTTTCAAGCAATGACAAGGAAATACATGAATTGGCAGAATATGTTCACAAGAACATTTTTCTATATTACACGCAGAAGCAATGGGGGATAACCCCTGAAGAAATAGATCCTTCAGTAACGGCCAGGGTCCCGATCCTGATATCCTATGATAACAGGTATTTTCAGGACGTTTACCAGGGCATACCGGTTGAAGGCTATACGCCTTTGTTTGAAAAAATGCTTGATCACCCGGGAATTGACCTGAGGCTTGGAGTAGATTCCTCTACAGTGCTCAGGCTTGAAGCCGAAGGTATCATGCTTGAAACCCAGCCCTTCAAGGGCGAGGTAATATATACAGGAGCTGTAGATGAGCTATTTGGCTGCCGTTATGGTCGTCTGCCCTACAGGACCTTGGATTTCCTGTTTGAGACCCATGCTGTGGAGCTATACCAGCCAAAGGGCACGATAAACTACACTGTAGACCAACCCTACACTCGTATTACCGAGTTTAAGCACCTTACCGGACAGCTGGCGCCGGGCAGGACTACAATAATGAAAGAGTATCCCAGAGCTTATACAGGAGCTGAAGAAGAGATACCCTACTATGCCATACTCAACCCTGCGAATATGGCGATTTATGAAAAGTACAAGATGTTAACTGAGAGTTTTTCAAATCTGCACCTACTTGGAAGACTGGCTGAATATAAATATTATAATATGGATGCAATAGTCGAAGGCGCACTGGCGTTGGCTGAAGACATAACAAAGAACAAGAAGGAGAGCTGCATATGAAGATGATAACCTTTGCGATTCCAAGCTTCAACTCGGCTGCTTATATGGAAAAATGCATAGAATCGCTGCTTCCCGGCGGGGAGGATGTGGAAATAATCGTGGTCAATGATGGATCAAAGGATGATACAGGCAAGATCGCAGATGAATATGAAGCTCGCTATCCTGGCATTGTAAAGGCGATACACCAGGAAAACGGAGGACATGGAGAGGGTGTAAATGCCGGACTTAGGAACGCTACAGGAATGTACTACAAAGTGGTAGACTCGGACGATTGGCTTGATGTTCCTGGAATGCTGAAGGTCATAGATACGCTGAAAGAGCTGGAACAGAAAGACATGGCTCCAGACATGATGATATGCAATTATGTCTATGAGCATACCTCTGACAATACCAGTCATACTGTGAATTATAAAAATGTTTTTCCGCAGAACCGCATTTTCGGCTGGGATGATGTGGGAAGCTTCAAACCATCACAATATCTGCTGATGCATTCTGTTATTTACCGAACTCAATTATTAAGAGAGTGTGGGCTGGTACTTCCAAAACACACCTTCTATGTGGACAACCTGTTTGTATACAAGCCGCTTCCATATGTTAAGAGCATGTATTACATGAATATAGATCTCTACAGGTATTTCATAGGACGTGAAGACCAATCGGTAAATGAGCAGGTAATGCTGAGACGTATAGACCAGCAATTATATGTAAATAAGCTTATGATAGATTCCTGTGAATCAATAGAACGAGTGCAAAGCAAAAGGCTTGCCAACTACATGATGAGCTATCTCTCAATGATGATGACCATATCTTCTGTGTTTCTTCAGCTTGCTGCAACAAAAGAAGCCATGGACAAAAAGTCGGATCTATGGTCTTATCTGAAGCAAACCAACGAAAGGATATATTACAGACTGCGCTATCGTTTCCTTGGCACGATATCGAATCTGCCCGGAAAGGCTGCCAGGCTTATAACCATCAGGCTGTACAGGCTGACTAGGAAGATATACAAATTCAATTAGTATTCGGAATATGTCGGAAATTGATAATATTTGAAAATATGTGGTCGAAAATTGTAGAGATTGCACCAATTATGTAATATAATAGGAATAAGATATATCTATTATAATATATAAGAGGTGCTTTGTATGGGATATAATTCTTCGATAGAGCTCAGAAAATATGTAGCTCCAGAGATTATAGAAGGCCTAAATGCAAGGCTTCTTATCGGCCGTTACATGGAGCATTACGGAGCTAAAAAGCCGATGATTGTCACGGATAAGATGGTCAGGAAGCAGAAATGGTTTGAAGAAATTCTTGACTGCGTTCTAGCCTGTACAAAAGACCTTGTTATTTTTGATGAGGTCACTCCGAACCCCAAGGATTTCGAAGCAATGAAGGGTGCTGAACATTTCCTCTCACAGGACTGTGACATATTGATAGCTATAGGCGGCGGCAGTCCGATGGACTGCGCCAAGTGTATTTCCATAGTCTCGACCAACGGAGGGAATATACTTGACTATGAGGGAGTTGATGAGATAATCCTCCCGGGGCCACCTTTGATATGTATACCTACAACATCAGGCACATCTGCGGATGTTTCACAATTCGCGATCATACTTGATTCAGAAAAATCACTTAAGAAAGCCATCATAAGTAAGAAGGTCGTACCGGATCTTGCACTGATAGATCCGGTCCCTCTTATTGATATGGATCCATATCTTACGGCATGCACAGGAATGGACGCATTGACTCATGCAGTGGAGGCATATGTTTCCAATGCCCAGTCCGCTCTTACCGATTTACATGCTTTGGAAGCAATCAAATTGATAACTGAAAATATTGAGAAAGCTGTGTCGTCTGACAGAACAGTTGAAACAATGTTCCAGATGATGCTTGGCTCGTTGCAGGCAGGTCTGGCTTTTTCAAACGCAAGCCTGGGAGCGGTACATGCAATGGCACATAGCCTTGGAGGGCTTTTTGACCTACCCCATGGAGAGTGCAACAGTATCTTGTTGGAGCATGTAATTTCACTGAATTTTGATACGGTACCGCAACGCTTCAGAAGGATTGCCTCTCAAATGGACATAGAGGTTGAGCTTCTCACAGATATTCAGGTCAAGGATAAGCTGCTGGATAAGCTGCGCAGTCTTCGTAAGAGTGTAGGGATCCAACCATACATATATGTGAATTGTTTTGATGAGCAAATAGATATGCTGGTGGAAAATGCTTTAAAGGATCCGTGCATGGTCACAAATCCAAAGCCGGTTACCGCGGAAGAGGTGAGAGGTATTTATGAGAGAGTCATTCGATGCAAAGCCTAAAAAAGAGCTTACAAGAGAAGCAATCATAGGACTCGGTGAGGCATCCTTCAGAAAGAATTACTATTCAGAGCTGCAGGAGAAGCTTCTTGACCTGGAACGGATAAATACAAGAAATAGGGCTTTGATAACTGCTATACCTGATATTCTGCTGGTCAGCACTCCAGAGGGTGAAATAACCTCCTTCAGGCAGTTGTCCGGGGAGAACAACTCTCTGGCCAATGAGCTTCTGGAGGATGAGGGAATACAGAAGCTGTTGCAGGAAGCAATACGGAAGGTAGTAGAAACACGTGGGTTTCAGTCCTTTGATTTTGTTCTGAGAAAATCCGGTACATTGATGTACCTGGAAGCAAGGATACACATATCGGAAATTGATGAAATACTGATAATAATCAGGGACATGACCGAAAGGGTACAGCTGGAGAAAAAGCTTAGGGAAATGGCTGAGCGGGATAGTCTTACCAAGTTATACAACCGCCTTTATTTTGAAGAACAGTTGAATAGATATGAAGGCATTGAAGC
Source organism: uncultured Clostridiaceae bacterium (assembly GCA_964574195.1). Lineage (GTDB taxonomy): Bacteria > Bacillota > Clostridia > Lutisporales > Lutisporaceae > BRH-c25. Next base: position 34,119 of record CAZNMO010000015.1, read on the forward strand.
CCGCCATTTTTCTATTATACTCATTGATATTGACGGACTTAAAATAGTTAATGATACCCTTGGACATCTATATGGCGATATGCTGATCATTTCAACTGCTGAAATGATCAATTCCTTATTCGGAGGTACAGGCTGCGTAGCAAGGGTCGGCGGAGATGAGTTCGCCATAATCCTCGAAGGACTGAGCCAACAGCTTATTGAGGATAAGCTGCTCAAGCTGAAGAGAATACTGGCTAAGCATAACGACATGACTGATACTCTCAAGATAAGCATTTCTTCAGGCTACTCATACATAGGGAATGGAAGGATAAATACAAAATGGATGTTTCAGGAAGCGGACAATAATATGTTTCAGAACAAGCTTTTGAAGGAATCCAGCAACAGGAGCAGCCTGGTAAAAACACTTATGAAGGCGCTGGAGGCCAGGGATTTTATTACCGAGGGCCATGCAGAGCGAATGGAGAGTAATGCTGTAAAAATGGGAGAATATCTTAAGCTGCCTCAGAACCAAATGGATCGTATAAAGCTGCTTGTGAAATTTCACGATATTGGGAAGGTCGGCATTCCGGATGTGATCCTCAATAAGCCATCCAGACTGACAGAGGAAGAATGGAAGATAATGAAGACCCATTCCAATATAGGAAAACGAATAGCTGAAGCTTCAACCGAACTGGAGGAGATTGCCAATCTCATACTGCTTCATCATGAACGCTGGGATGGTAAGGGCTATCCTTTGGGAATAGAAGGAATGGATATACCGATTGAATGCAGGATATTGAGTATTGTAGATGCATATGATGCAATGACCAACGACAGGCCATACAGGAAAGCTCTGCCCCATAGCGTTGCGGAGCAGCAGCTGGATGAAGGCTCCGGGAGCCAGTTTGACAGTGAATTGGTAAGAGTTTTCAAGGAAGTAATAACAAATCAAAACTCTTGATGTGATGGATATGATCATATAAGCTTCTTTCGCTTGAAGGGGGCTTTTTGTTTTTTAACATCTTGACATGGGTTTTGAATTATGATAAATAAGAAATAGAGGCTTAGCACTCGATATGAGAGAGTGCTAACAACATAAGCTGTACTTACATAATAGAAGGGGAGATTTACATGGGAAAAAAGCAATTCAAGACAGAATCAAAAAGATTGTTGGACCTTATGGTCAACTCGATTTACACCCACAGGGAGATTTTTCTCAGAGAGCTTATTTCCAATGCCAGCGATGCCATCGACAAGATCTACTATAAAGCATTAACGGATGACTCTTTGAGCTTTGACAGGGAGAATTATTATATACGGGTCATTCCCGATAAAGCCTCAAGGACACTGACCATATCGGATACAGGCATTGGAATGACAAAGGAGGAACTGGACGAAAATCTGGGAGTCATAGCCCGAAGCGGTTCCCTTGCCTTTAAGAGGGAAGTGGAGCTTAAGGACGGCTATGACATCATAGGACAGTTTGGTGTAGGCTTCTATTCAGCATTTATGGTAGCTGATACTGTTACAGTAACAAGCAGGGCTTTCGGAAGTGAGGAAGCCTACAAATGGGAGTCCTCCGGGGCAGACGGATATACCATCGAGGCCTGCGAAAAAGAAACACCGGGAACGGAAGTAATACTCAAAATAAAGGAAAACACCGAAGATGAGAATTATGATGAATACCTGGATGAATACAGGCTTAAGGCAATTATCAAGAAATATTCGGATTTTGTACGATATCCCATCAGGATGGATGTGACAGGCAGAAGGCCAAAGGAAGATAATGATAAGGAATATGAGGACTATACTGAGGAAAAGGTAATCAACAGTATGGTGCCCATATGGAAGAAGAACAAGAACGAACTGAAAGAAGAGGACTATGAGAACTTTTATTCAGAAAAGCACTATGGCTTCGACAAGCCTTTGAAGCACATTCACATAAGCGCTGATGGTGCTGTCAGCTACAATGCCATCCTTTTCATACCCGAAAAGATGCCCTATGATTTCTATACCAAGGAATATGAAAAGGGACTGGAGTTGTATTCCAAGGGTGTTATGATAATGAACAAGTGCGGCGACCTGCTACCCGATTACTTCAGCTTTGTAAAAGGGCTTGTAGATTCCGAGGATCTTTCCCTCAATATATCCAGGGAAATGCTGCAGCATGACAGGCAGCTGAAGCTTATTGCAAAGAATATCAAAACAAAGATAAAGAATGAACTGGAAGGCCTGTTGAAATCCGAAAGAGAAAAGTATGAGAAGTTCTTTGAAGCCTTTGGCAGACAGCTGAAATATGGGCTATACAGTGAATTCGGAGGCAACAAGGAAACCCTTCAGGATCTTCTGATGTTTTACTCCTCCAAGGAGAAAAAGCTTGTCACGCTGGAGGAATATGTCTCCAGGATGCCCGAGGACCAGAAGTATATCTACTATGCTGCAGGGGAGTCTAATGAAAGGCTTGAAAAGCTCCCACAGACAGAACTGGTATCCGACAAGGGTTATGAGATACTGTTCTTTACTGATGACATTGACGAGTTTGCGATAAAGATGCTGATGTCCTACAAAGAAAAAGAATTCAAATCGGTATCAAGCAGCGATCTCGGACTGGAGCCTGAAACCAAGGATGACCAGGAGGCTTCAAAGGAGCAGGAGAACAAGGAACTTTACGAATATATGCAAAATGCCCTTGCAGGCAAGGTAAAGAGCGTTAGAACATCGAAGCGCTTGAAAAATCACCCTGTATGCCTTGCCAATGAGGGTGAATTGAGCATAGAAATGGAGAAAATACTGAATTCCATGCCTAACAGTCAGAGCATCAAGGCGGATAAGGTGCTTGAGATAAACACCAGCCATGAGGTTTTCAATGCCTTGAAGGAAGCCTTTGAAAATGACAAGGAGAAGCTTGGACTGTATACGAATCTGCTTTACAACCAGGCCTTGTTGATCGAGGGACTGACCGTGGAGGATCCTGTTGAATTCACCAATAACATATGTAAAATAATGAAATAGCATAAAAATACTTTGGGGCTTGAGCTTCAAAGTATTTTATTTAACTGCCCGTGCCAGAATTTCCGAAGGATATGGCACATGGGCTTCAAATGCGGCTACAGCCGCTTTTGTACTTGTCTCAATACAGTAGGATTGTATATAATTAAGAGGAACGATCTGCTTTGAACAATAAAAAAAGCAGGACCTGTTCATTCATGCAAAAGGATGTGGATTTTGTGAGGGAGATAAATGTATCAGCGATCATAGACACTGTAGCCAGGCTCTGTATGGAGTCCAACTATTATCTTAATGAGGATATAATCCTGAACTTTGATGAAGCAAAACAGTCAGAGACCTTTCCGGTAGCACAGAACATCCTGGATATACTGACGGAGAATGCAGATATTGCCAGATCTGAGCGGATGCCGATCTGCCAGGATACCGGTATGTGCGTAGTGTTTGTAGAAATAGGCCAGGAAGTCCATATCAGCGGTGGCAGCCTTGAGTCGGCAATAAATGAAGGTGTCAGAAAAGGCTACTGTGAGGGATATCTTAGGAAGTCTGTGGTAGGTGACCCGCTGGAGCGTAAGAACACTAAGGATAATACACCCGCTGTCATATACTATGAGCTTGTAGAGGGGGATGGCTTCAAGCTTACGGTCGCTCCCAAGGGCTTCGGAAGTGAGAATATGAGCAGGATAGCCATGCTTTCGCCCTCGGATGGAGTACAGGGAGTAAAGGAATTTGTGTTGAAGACTGTCATGGAAGCAGGCCCTAATCCTTGCCCTCCTATAATAGTAGGGGTTGGTATAGGAGGTACCTTTGAAAAGGCCGCACTTTTGTCAAAAAAGGCACTGACAAGATCAACTGTTTGCAGAAACAGCAGCCAATACTATGCACAGCTGGAAGCGGAACTGCTGGAGGAGATAAACAAACTAGGCATCGGTCCGCAAGGCTTTGGGGGCAGAACAACAGCACTGGCGGTGAACATTGAGACCTATGCAACACATATAGCAGGCTTGCCGGTGGCAGTAAACATAGGCTGTCATGTGACAAGGCACAGGGAAGCACAATTATAGGAGGAGCTTGCGATGATAAGAATAAGAACGCCTTTTACAAATGAAAGCTTGAAGCAGCTGAAAGCCGGGGATAGTGTCCTGCTTTCAGGCTATATATATACCGCCAGGGATGCGGCGCATAAAAGGCTTATAGAGCTGCTTGAGCAAGGAAAACCTCTTCCCTTTGACCCCGAGGGGCAGGCGATCTACTATGTCGGGCCCTCGCCTGCAAGGCCGGGACAGCCTATTGGCTCTGCCGGGCCGACAACAAGCTACCGTATGGATGCATATACTCCGAAGCTGCTGGAGAAAGGCCTGAAGGGTATGATAGGCAAGGGCAAAAGAAGCACGGAAGTGATCAGTGCAATGAAGAAATATGGAGCGGTATATTTTGCCGCAATAGGCGGCGCTGCCGCACTCAACGCAAAGTGTGTAAAGTCCTCTGAGCTTATCGCTTATGAGGACCTTGGAGCAGAGTCGATCAACAGGCTGCTGGTGGAGGACCTTCCGCTGGTCGTGGTAATTGACAGTGAAGGGGAAAATTACTATGAGACAGGACGGCAGCAATATTTGGATTCGATAAAGTAGGAGGCTGCACAGCAGCGGAATGAAACGATGTATTTCGTTGCGGGTTGCGCGTTACGCGTTGCGCGTGGAACGGACTGGGCTGGG
>CAZNMO010000016.1:0-25892 GCA_964574195.1 uncultured Clostridiaceae bacterium
CCATTGAGCAACCTCTGCAGTAAAGTTTTCCGACTGGGCTTCATCCGTGAGGACCTTCATGGTGACATCCTCCTGGTATTCTATCTCATCAATGATATATTCCTTTCTGGCTATTTCATATTGCAGCTTGCTTAGAAAGGAATAGTCCAGCCTGAGCCGGTGGATAGCAAAGGAATTCACCCTGACACAGCCTGCAGCCCTTATCCCGTTGACTGCTCCTTCGGTATAAGCCCTGATCAGTCCACCTGCTCCCAGCAGTATGCCTCCAAAATATCTGGTCACAACAACAATGGAATTTGTAAGCTGCTCCTTACGTAGTACCTCCAGTATCGGTACACCTGCAGTTCCTGATGGTTCACCGTCGTCACTGGAGCGTTGTATATTCATGGTATCACCCAAAATATAGGCATAACAGTTGTGCGTCGCATCATAGTGTTTTTTCCTGATACCAGTCAGGAATTCCAGGGCTTCTTCTTCGCTATATACAGCCTGGACATAAGCTATAAATTTTGACTTTCTTTCGATAAAACTGGCTTCAGCATAGCCCTTCAGCATTCTGTAGCCCTTTGCCATAGTATCACCTTCTGACCTTCTGCCGGTATACTTTCTGGATATAGAGCATCCTGACAGGATATTTTTCTTTAAATAATTTGTGGTGGACATACGCTAATGTAGATTGTTTCCACCGCAAAGAAAATTAAGGTAACACAAATCTGTTTTAGCGAAGCTTAAACAGATTTTGTATAGTCCATATATTACTTAATTATATAATAAAATATTAAAATTCACCATTGCAGAAATTACTAAGGTTTTTATCAAGACCGAAGGGGAAAATTAATATATGTTCAAAAGCCTTAATCTGCCGCAAATTTATTAGAATTGGAGAAAAATATGGATACAAGAATATGGTGTGAATTCACTCCTCCTGGCGAGGTCTGCAGGGAGCATATAATCAAAGCCTTCAGGAACTACAAGGTTAGCCTTAATTACAAGCTGGAGTATGGACAAGACAATGCTGCCTTTTATAAAATGATAAAGACCTATAACGATAATGAGATCCCTGTGTCCATTTGGGCGACGCTTTCTGATGATATGGGCTATTGGATCAATGAGAGGAATGCGGGTGTATTTGACGGATATATAAGGGAACTGGTGACCAGGCTTGAGGAAAGAGCACTGAAGGTAAAAGGCTTTTGCATAGATCTGGAGTCGCCGCTGCAGGACATCAGAAGGCTCAGTGAGCCCAAAAATATTCTAAGTCCGCTTATAACCTGCGGAAAGATGCTCACTGCAAACCTCAACAAGCAGCGCTTCAATGAGGCCAGAAGGGTCTTGAACGGCACTGCAGAATTCCTTCGCGCAAAAGGCTTGGAAAGCTATGCTGCATGCGTAAGACACTGCTACTATGACCTGCGCTTCAAGTCCGAGCTGCTGCAGAATGCCTTGGAGATACCTGTTTTCAATGTGGGCTGGGACAGATACAATCTGATGTATTACTCGACAATGATAAGAAACGAGATGAAGATACTGAAGAGGGTGGATGTGGACTACATGATCTATCACCAGCTGGCACATTTGAAGGAACTTCTGAAGGATAAGCTTTCTGTTTCCGTCGGGGTAACAAATGTCGGAAAGCTGGGCAATGAACCATATTATCAGGATATATCCGATTTTGAGCGGGATATGGGTATCCTTAAGGCAGTTGGGATCAGCGATTTTTCATTGTTCAGCCTTGATGGGATCATGGAAGAGAACAAGCTGCTGGGTTTCCTGGATACCATGAAAAGAGCTGAGCCTTATAAGCCCAAGGTCTGCAATAATGTTATCAGGAATGAAGTTTTGTCTGAGCTGCTGTTTGGTGTTGGGAAGCTGTATTACAGGTTGAGAAAATGATAAAATAATCAGTGAGGATGACATAATATGATGTTTTAGGTCGAAAAACGATGATATAATTATCGTATCAACACATATGAGGTGTATGAAGCATGAAAGCTGTTAATCTACCCTCCAATATTCTGAAGCCCGGTATGATAATCTATGAGGACCTGTATAATCCAATGGGGGTCCTTATTCTCAATAAGGATTCCATACTGGACCAGCAGCAGATAGAAAAGATCATCCTGAATAGTGTTGACAGAGTAAGGATAGGGCTTGCTGAAAGCATTAACTTATATGGCTTGGATGTAGAAGGAGAGATAAGAAGTATTTACGATCAGGCAAAGATAAGTGATTTCAGAAAAAAGTACGCTGCTGAAGTGGAAGAAGTAACCAATATAATAAAAGAGATAGGGAATGGCGTACCTGTTGATGTACAAGCTATCTGGCAGGTAAGCAAAAAAATCGTTGCTGAATTCAAGCTGGCAAAGGAGATAATAAATTACCTGCAATTTGTAAGGGATATGGATGATGAGACATACTCACATTCACTCAATGTATGTATGTTATCGGTCATTATAGCAAGATGGCTTGACCTAAAGATAGAGGAGATAGAAGAAATTGCAGCTGCCGGCCTGTTGCACGACATAGGGAAAACGAAAGTGCCTCAAGAACTGCTGCATAAGCCGGGGAAGCTGACCTCTGAAGAATTTGACGAGATAAAAAAGCATACCATCCTCGGATACATGATGCTGGATAGTTTTAAGGATGTTACCGGAAATATGAGATATGCCGTCCTGTTGCATCATGAGAAGATTGACGGCTCGGGATATCCCACAGGGGCCCTGGATCAGGAGATACCGCTTATCGCGAAGATAGTGGCAGTGGCTGACATTTATGATGCAATGACCTCAAACAGGGTATACCGTGAACGTATGTGCCCCTTTGAGGTAATCAAGAACTTTGAGATGCAGACCTTCGGTAAGCTGGACACAAGAGTGCTTACGACATTCCTAGGCAATATAGCCGGTTCATATGTTAGCGATTATGTAGAGCTGAATACCGGAGAGATATGTGAAATAGTGTTTATAAATCCCAACCGGATATGGCAGCCGATCGTGAGGTTTGGAGAAGAGTTTATTGATCTTTCTCAGGACAACGGCAAACGGTTTATAAAAGCAATTGTATAGATAGTGCCTCGAAACGTATATCCCTTCTAGGGCTGTGGAACTAATCCACAGCCCTTTTGAATTATATTCCGTCACTTGGGCAAATAATAACATAACAGGCAAAATGAATAAACGGAGTGAAAGCAATGAAACGATTCTTTGGTTGTTTTGCCACAATGCTCCTTGTCTTTGCAATTACTGATCTCGGTATGGGGGGAGCACTGTTCAAGTACGGTTATGACCAGCCCGAAGAAATACCCGCGGAAGTAAGCCGCATAAACCTCGCAGGGAAGCAAGCCCCGGAATATGAAGAGGTAACAGAGCAAACATATGAAGAGCTAGGGGAGATCATTGCTGCTGAGTCCTGTGCTTTTGTTGAGGCGGCCTTCAATGGTGACTGGGCAAGGGTTGCGTCAATGCTCCATAAGGGTACTGAATATAAGGTCGCTGAAGATAAATCAAGCTATATAAGGTATGCTTCCGGGGACATGCTTGTAGAGGGCTATATGGCAACAAACAGGAAACTGTTGCAGGTGCATCAGTGCTGGTTTTTGACGGAGGATGACGGAACCATAACCTCGGAGGTTGAGGTCGCAATGGAGGGGGAAGAGACAGTCCAGACATGGTACATACACTACAGAAAGGTACTTGGACGCTGGAAAATATTCATGCTGGAAAACGGTATATGATGAGGTAAAAAGAATAGATTTGGTGGTATAATATGGATAAGTTCTTTTTACATAGGGTGTAATAACCGTATGTGTATGGGAGGTATTTCAATGGAAGTATATGCACTAAGGGATAATACTGTACATGAAGCCAGCTTTGAGGCTGTTATGGGTGAGGGGAAGCTAAAGTACTGCCTGATCATGACCCCCGAGGAGCTTTCGGAGAACAACAGCTTTTTCAATTTCCACAATTCAACTGTGGAGGAATGTATAAGCCCCAAACAGAATCCCAGGCTGGAGGTATATGATGAATTCAGTTTTGGAGTAATTAATATAATGGACAAGGATGAATCCAATACAGAAAAGCTGTGGCTTACTGCAAGAGAAGTGGATTTTTACCTTACTTCCAGATTTCTGATACTTGTATGCAAGACCCCCAACAGCCTGGTGGACAGAGTTAAAAGGGAGGTATTGGAGAATGCCAATGCATCCAACAATTATATGGTCAACCTTTCGAAAATACTATACATACTGCTCCACAGGTTGACCTCCATGGATAATTTGATCCTCAAGGAAATAGAAGCCCGGATAGCCGAGCTGGAGGAGCAGGTCATGGAGGATTCACATTCGGATTTTACCAAGAGTATAATTGAGCTCAGAAAGCAGCTGCTCTTTCTCAAAAGGTACTATGAGCCTCTACTGGATATAGCAGAGGGTCTGGAAGAAAATGAAAACGGGCTGATCGAGGAAGGCGCATTGAAATACTTCAGCATACTGAAGGATCGGATAAACAGGCTCAACAATAATGTACTGCACCTGAGGGATTATGTGACTCAAGTAAGAGAGGCATACCAAGCACAGGTAGATATAAATATGAACAACATCATGAAGCTTTTCACGGTGATCACAGCCATATTCTTACCCTTGACGTTGATCGTAGGCTGGTACGGCATGAATTTCTCCAATATGCCGGAGCTGAAATGGGTATACGGCTACCCTGCGGTAACCATACTGAGCATATTGGTGGCGTTCCTGAGCCTTATATACTTCAAAAAGCACCATTATGTATAGGGTTGCGGGTTACGCGTTTCGAGTTGCGCGTGGAACGGTTATGGCCGGGCTTCGAAAGCTAAGATCCTTCGTTTCACTCAGGATGACAGGAAAGTATCATCCTGGCCACTAGCGAAGCGAGAATATGGAGGGTTTATACTGGTGTAATACAGGGCTTTGTTATAACATTTTGATCTATGCTTAAGGAAGGCAGCAGTCATGTATATCAGTGAACGGTTTATAAGCCCTTGGGTAACAGAATAAAGCGAAGAAAGCCGGGGAAATCCGTGGGATTTGCATGGATGCAAATCCAGCCTATACCGACAGGACGTCGGGTTATAGGCGTTAGGATTTTCCTGGCTTTCGAGCTTATATTCTGTCCAAAGCTTATATTGAGTGAGCGATATACATGACTGCTGCCATCTTGTTTACTTTACAAACTAAATTACTTGCAGGATCACACACTTCAGGTACATGGACTCATCCGACCCATACAGCACAGGATGATCCTTAGCCTGAGTCCTGAATTCCACCTGCCTTACCATCCGCTTTGCATCCCTGGCCGCATCAGCGATCATCTCCATGAAAAGGCCGGGATACATGTAGTGGGAACAGGAGCAGGTCACCAGGAAGCCTCCCGGCTTCAGTATCTTCATGCCCCTCAGATTGATATCCTTATAGCCCCTGTAGGCTCCTTCCACTGCAGATTTGGTCTTGCAGAAGGCGGGGGGATCAAGAATGACCACATCGAATTTCTCACCGGTCACCTGGTATTCCTTCAGCACATCGAATACATTGCCTACTACACCTTTTATCTTGTCTTGAAGCCCGTTCACTGCAGCATTCTTCTTCACATACTCTATGGCATGCTCTGAAATATCAACCGCAGTGACTTCCTTTGCCCCGTAATATGCTGCATGCAGGGCGAAGCCTCCGGTATGTGTGAAGGTATCCAGCACACGGGCATCCTTTACAAAGGGTTTAAGAGCTGCGCGGTTCTCTCTCTGGTCAAGGAAATAACCTGTTTTCTGACCATTTTCTATATCAACCAGCATTTTCACTTCGTTTTCCATTATTTCGACGGTCGTATCAAAGGGACCCTTTATAAAGCCCTTTCTCTGTTCCAGGCCTTCCTTCTCCCTTATCTGTACATCGTTCCGCTCATAGATCCCCTTAGGCTGGATTATCTCTTCAAGTAGCTCTATGATGATATCACGATATTTCTCGATGCCCAGGGAAAGTGTTTGGATACTCAGGTAATCACCGAACTTGTCAACGATGAGTGCAGGCAGAAAATCGGCCTCCCCGAAAATGACCCTGCAGCTGGAGGTATCCACCAGCTTCTTTCTGTAGTCCCATGCCTGGAGTATCCTTTTTCTGAAGAATTCCTTGTTGATCTCCTCGTGCTCTCTGGTCAGCAGCCTGACAAGTATCTTGGACATGGGGTTTATATAGCCCCTGCCGATAAAATGGTTCCTGAAGTCATAAACATCCACTATATCCCCGGGCTCTACAGCCCCTTCCACAATTTTGACCTCATTGCTGAATACCCAGGGGTGTCCCATGAGGATCCTTTCCTCTTCACCCTTTTTTAGAATTACTTTAGCCATCTGTGAACCTCTTTTCTAACAAACGTATGTTCTCTGAATCTCATTGGTAATTGTCGTCGCAGCGAACGGTGTTCGCATATTATTATAACCCGAAATCCTCGGGATTTACATCAAGGGCGCGCAAAACTGCTTCAAAGACTAATTTTGAAGCCTTGTCGAAGGAGTAAGATATGCATAGCCTTTCTGTGTATTTGTGGGCATCCTTCCCAAGAGGACCGATGTTCATAAACGGTATGTTGAGGCCGGCTATGGCATCCAGCGGTATGGTGTACCTGTCGCCCCACAGAGGGAAGTTGGCCCTCAAACTACTTGTATTTATATTCTCGGGCAGGCCCAGGTAGCTCATATCTGAAAGCCCGGGGAAAAATGGCTCCAAGGTCATCTTTTCTCCATATTCCGCTTCTGCCTTCTTCATGATCGCATCGGCAATTGCAGCTATCTTGCCAGTCTGCTTGTTCAGTCCCGAATGTGGATAGTAGGGCGGCGCAAAGAACAGGACAATCATTGGGTCCCTATAGGGACAGAACTTGTGGACTTCCCTGGCGATACCAAGGGACAGCTCCCTCAGGTCCCCGGTCGGAAGCTTATTCATGTAGTCTTCCATGTGCTGCCTGAATTCATCTCCCTTAGCCTCCAGCGACATTGCATAAAGCTCCTGGAAGGTGATGACCATAGGCTTTATTTCCGGAAGCTTAGGTTTACTTCCTGTAAAGGTCTGCAGCCTGTCTGCCTTGGTGCGGATATTGTAAAGTACCTCCAGGAAGGCTTCCTCACCAATATGTCTCAGCTTTTCTATTATCTCGTCAGGAGAAGAAATAACAGTCATAAAATTAAAATATGCATATGCCGCCGCAGGGGTGGACACCGAGTAAGCAGCCTTAGTGTCTGAATGCTTCAGACATACCGGAGCAGGAACCCTGAAGCCTTCAACCGCATCCGACAGGTCAGGGTTCAGCTCTATCTTTTCTATTAGCTTTCCTGTGAGCAAATTGGGATTGAGCCCTGAAAAGGGATCTCCCGCATGGGTCTCCTTTCCGACGCAGAAGAATACCGGAAGCAGCTTGCCTATAGCACCGGTGTATATGTACTTGTTATCATCTCCAGGATATTTTGGGAAATGAGGTTCAGAAACAAGACAGCATTCATATTCCAGGCCTTTTTCCTTCTTTAGCTCTGTAAGAATCTCGACAGCCGCAAGCATTCCTGCAGAATTGTTTTCTTCGTCAGGAACTGACAGCAATAGAATATTTCCCGGGAAATATTCCAATTTGTCCTGGATCTGATACATTATTTCGACATCCAGGGCTAAACCGAATTTCATATCCATTATTCCCCTGCCGAAAATATAGTCTCCTGAGTGAAGATCCTCCCGGGCTTCCTGTGACATGCTTATATTGTTGTCCCTCTTCAAAAGCTCGGTATATTCCTGGGGATTAAAGGCATAATCCTTGTAAGAGCCGTAATCCAATACGTCAACAACGTCAAAATGGCTGAGAAGTACAACTGTTTTCTTGCTCTTGCCGCCCCCCTCCATTAAAGCATGGAAGAGAGTCCTTTTCATAGGGTCTCCCTTTATTGGGTTTATTGCAATATTTCCAGGGTTTGCCTTGAAGTATTGCAGTTCCGAGACTTTCTCATAAAGCACCCTGGTCATGGCGATTTCTCCGGGGGTTTCGCTGATACTGGGTACACCACAAAAATCAAAAAGTAGACTTCTTATTCTATCAGTATTCATAATTATACCTCCGTGCAATTAAATGGGATAAGCGTCTAAAATCCGGAAGGCTTCAAGTGATCTATGAAATCGGGGATACCACTATGTATTATCATACCGAATCGTTATTATTAAACATATCAGTTACATTCTATCATAAATGTAAACTATACAAAATCTGTTTATGCTATGCAGAAACAGATTTCTGTTACTCTGATTTTCTTTGCGGCGGAACAAATCTACATTGGCGTTAATCCGCCGCAAATTATATAATTGTTATACTGCATGTATTGGATAATCATCCAGGGTAGGTTAGAATAATAACTGTATACAAATATTTACTTTTGTGAAGCCTTGGAGGTAAATATGCACCAGGCTCCACCCCCCTTGGTATTGTTGAATAAATATACTTCAATAGCAGAAGGACATTTGAAACTTTATCATCGGAGGTATCGTCTAAAGATTAAGTACAGATATGCACAGAAACTTAACTGATATAGGGGGTTGGCAATTGAAAAAGGAATGGAAACTGATCACTGTAGTTCTACTTATACTTGCTATGGCTGTCGGACAGCTTCCACAGCTTGAACTGTTGGCTGCGGCTGATGATGAGATCAGGATCGATATGAAGGTGGGCTTTGACAAGTTCTACAAGATCGGCTATACGACACCTGTCTATTTTGAGATAGAGAACAAGCTCAGGGATATCAATGGTGAGCTTCAGATAGAGATGCCCAACCAGGATGAGAGTATTACCGTATACGCAATGGAGGTCAGCTTGCCCAAGGATTCTGTCAAGAGCTTTGTAATGAATATACATGTCAATGTGTTCAATACAAAGCTCAATGTAAACCTTGCAGAGGGGAAGAATGTGATCAGCAGGAAAACCTTCAGGGTCGATCCGGGCTCCAACAGTGAGACCTTTGCTATAGGGGTACTCAGCGATAGCTTTGACAGCGTAAGGTACATAAATAAGATCACATTGAACAATCTTGGCAACGTAGGCACAAAAAACGTCAGGCTTGAAGAGTCATCATTCCCTGAGGATGCTGACGCACTGAAGGCTTTTAATGCTATTGTCATTAATGACTATGATACCTCAAAACTAAGCAAGGCACAGTACGGAGCCCTACAAAACTGGGTAACAGAGGGCGGTGTGCTGGTTATAGGCACAGGCCCTTCAGGCAACAAGGCATTATCGGCCTTCAAGGATGACTTTCTGGAGGGGGAAACGGGTGAAGTCACAGGTCTGGAGACTTCTGCCCTTCACAAGCTGGCTGAAAGCAAGACCTCTGAAGCAATGACAATAAGCTCAATGGACATAAGCATGAAAAACAGTACACCGGTGATCAGGGAGGGGGATCATATACTGCTGCAGCGGGTCGAGAAAGGTAAAGGCATAGTAGGGATCGCTTCCTTTGATTTTGGAATGGCGCCCCTTTCTGTATGGACGGGGAACAGCGCTTTTGCTGACAAGCTGATAGGAGCACTTCTCCCCAAGTACTATTTTGGAGAGATCTATCAGAAGACAAGGATGATGAGTGAAAACGTCTACGCTATTGACAATGCCCTCAGGAATATACCTGAGCTTCCGCTGCCGAAGACATCACACATTATATATATTTATATAGCATATATTTTGCTGGCTGCTCCCATAAGCTATATCATTCTGAAAAAACTGGATAAAAGAGAGCTGCTGTGGATTACAGTGCCTCTGCTTTCTCTGATATTCTCAGGAGCTGTATATGCAACAGGAGCGGGAACAAGGCTTACAGAGCCCATTAGCAACGTGATTTCCCTTGTGGATATCGACAACAGCGGGACTATAATACCCAGAACCTATGCAGGCATTTTTACCCCACAAAAAGAGAATATAAGGGTTGAAGCTGGGACCGGCTATGATATTCAGCCTATGCTTTTGAATACAGGCTACTATGGAGGCTCTTACGGTAATGGAGGCTCTTCTGGCAGGATAGATTCAAAGGTAATAATAGGGCCCAGGACAACACTGGAATTCTACCGTAACGGGATATGGAGCATGAAAACCATGGCCATGGAGTCTGAGGGAACACTCAAGGGCAGGCTGGAAACGGATCTGAACTATGCCAATGGAAGCTTTTCCGGAACTATAATAAATACTTCAGGTTTTGATCTGGAGGAATGCTATATAATAACTCCAAGCCAATACGCCAATATAGGGCCTGTGAAAAATGGGGAGACAAAGCAGGTAGATATCAAACCCAGCAATTATTACGGGCAAAAATACGATTTGATCAATGCCATCTACAAGGATCCGGATTCTGGTCAGCAGAACCGGAGCAACAAGTTAACGCCTGAGGAGATCAAACAGCTGAGGAAGAACAATCAGAAACGGCAGGTGCTTGAGTATAGCTTTATGAATGAAGCCAACCAGGGCTTTGAGGCAAGGCTTCTGGCCTGGAGCAGCACAGTCGCAGCCGGTGAACTGCTGGTGAACGGAAATGCTGTCAAAGGCTATGAAAAGAGTCTTATAACCGCCAAGGTCAACATGAGCTTCAAGGATGGGAACAATATCGAATATCCCTTCGGCTTTCTGAAGCCGACCGTAGTAAGCAGCCAGAACACAGGAAGCTACGATGAATACAGCCGTATGTTCTATGGCAGAGGCACCTTTGAAGTCAGCTACAAAATAGATGGTGATCTGGACTTGGAAAGCATCAAGACACAGTATACAGTGGGAGATGTCAAACGGGTCAGACAGTATCTCTGGGATGTCAGAAAGGGAATATGGACGGAGGGCGATTACAGAAGCTTTGAAATAAAAGGCGAGCTGCTGGACAGCTATGTTGATGCTGACAATACCTTGAAGATCAAAATCGAAATGGATGAGGACAATGTTCAGCTTCCTCTGATTTCAGTGAAGGGAAGTGAGAAGTAATGCTCTCCATAAAGAATCTCAGTAAAAGCTATGGAAGGTTCCAGGCAGTTACTGATTTGAGCCTTGAGGTACCGGAAGGCGAGATTTTCGGCTTCGTCGGTCCCAATGGAGCAGGTAAGACCACCACAATGAAGATCATGTGCGGATTACTCCCGGCTACCTCAGGGGAGATCACCCTTGATAATGTGGATGTGATGAAGCATGGCAAGAAAATAAAGGAGAAAATAGGCTACATGCCTGATTTCTTTGGGGTATACGACGATCTGAAGGTCAGTGAATACCTGGAATTCTATGCATCAATATATAACATAAAGGGTGCTGAAAGAAAAAAAATGATTGATGACCTGCTGGAGCTGGTAGATCTGGGCCACAAGAGGGAGGCTTATGTTGACAGCCTATCCAGAGGTATGAAACAAAGGCTATGCCTTGCCCGCAGCCTGGTACACAACCCCAGGCTTCTTGTGCTTGATGAGCCTGCTTCAGGTATGGACCCAAGGGCAAGGGTCGAGATGAAGGAGATATTGAAGAACCTGAAGAGTATGGGAAAAACCATCATAATAAGCTCCCACATATTGCCGGAACTGGCTGAGCTATGCACCAGCATAGGTATAATAGACAAGGGACGGATGGTCATTAGCGGCAGCGTTTCAGAAATAATGCAGCAGGTTTATAGTAAGAAGGTAATAAGGATAAAGGTTATTGAAAAGGTTGAGGAAGCAGTTACGCTGCTTTCGGAATACCCCTTTATTGACAAGCTGGTATCCGGCGAGGACACCATACAGGCTGGTTTTGAGGGTGATGAAGGTGATATGGGCAGGGTGCTCAGGGAGCTGGTGACCAGGGGCATACCGGTGGTATCCTTTTCTCAGCTGGATGGCAACCTGGAGGATATATTCATGAAGGTAACCAGGGGGGATGAGGAATGATGAACATTAATCCAGTACTTCTGAAAGAGTTGAAGGTGAAAATGAGAGGGTGGAGAGCTGCAGGTATTGTTGCACTATATCTTCTGATATTGTCACTGGTGGCGTTTTTTATAATATATACCACCTTTATGAACCCATACGGCTCAACCATAGATCCCCAGGTATCCATAGGGGCTTATACCGGCTTGGCAGTTGTGCAGTTCATACTTATCATGTTCATAGTACCTGCACTTACAGCAGGAGCAATATCCGGTGAAAGAGAGAAGCAGACCCTTGACCTGGTGCTTTGTACAAAGCTTAAACCCATATCGATCATAACAGGCAAGCTGCTTGCGTCCACAAGTCAGACGCTGCTGCTCATAATTTCTTCATTGCCTTTGTTCTCTCTGGTGTTCCTGTTTGGAGGAATTTCTATAAAAGAGGTGATACAGCTTTTTGCCTTTTATATCGTAACTGCCATTACCATAGGCTGTGTAGGGATATTCTTTTCCACCTGCCTGAAAAGAACAACGGCAGCAACTGTTTTAACTTACGGAGCAGTGGCATTCCTGTGCTTCGGAACCATTTTCATAGGGGTGTTTTATATAAGGATCTTTTACAATTGGGACTATAAGGATTTTCTCCCCATATTGTATTCAAATCCGCTGGCAGGCTTCGGTTCACTATTATCAGGACAGTTCGGCTACTATGGTGGCGGTATGAACATCTTTCCTGGCATGTACCTGGGCAATGCCGGTCAAGGCGCCAATGCAGCCAAGGCAATCGAGCCCTGGCTGGGGAATGTGATCTTTGATGCAGTATTTTCGGTTATCCTACTTTCATTGTCAGCAGTCAGGATAAACCCGATGAGAAAGAGCATATTCAGTAAGCTGAGCCGCAAGAGAAAGTAGGATCGGATGACAATTGGGTCAGAATGAAAGCTACAGGTGGTAGAGATGATAGGAGGTGAAGGCCGTGTACAATATTGACAAGGAATTGCTCAGAATAGTCAGGCGCATAAGAGACAGACTGCACGCAGTCAATATTATCAACTCTATGGTATTGGGGCTGGGCTCGGCCTTATGCCTTGGGATACTGCTGTCGCTGGCATCCAGATTCATTCCGGTATATGACGTATATGGAAATGTGCTTAAAATAACTGCTGCTTCCCTATTGCTGGCATTTTTCTATTCGGCCTTCAGGACTCCCGGCAGCACTTATGCTGCATTGAAGGCGGATTCCCTGGGGCTTCAGGAAAGGACAGTAACTGCTCTTGAACTTATTGGTGACAGTTCTGTTTTTGCTAAGCTGGAGAAGAATGACGCTTTGGAGCATCTAAGGGCGCTTGATTATAAAAAGAGCATATCGCTTAAGCCGGACAGGAGATACCTGTTGGTATGCCTTATATCGGCCGCTATTCTGGCTGTTTCAGGCTTTATGCCCAACCCTATGGCGGCAAAGGCGGAGGAGCTCCACAAGCTGAGGTCCGGTATAGCCGAACAGCAGAAAAAGGCTGATAAATTGGCAGAGAAGGTGAAGCAGGACCCTAAGCTGTCGGAGGATAAGAAAAAGGAGCTGGAAAAGCTGCTCACCGAGTTAAAAGCTGAGCTGAAGGCTTCGAAGGATGAGAAGGAAATCAGCCGGGCGTTGGGCAGAGCGGAAAAAAAGCTGGAGTATATAAAGGAAAAATATGTACCTGGGGATGATTTAAACAAGATAGCAGAGGTTTTTTCGAAGAATGAGATGACCAGAGCTCTTGCCGATATGATAAAAAACAATGACGGCAAAGCCCTGAAGGATAATATCAGGCAGATGGCAGAAAAGCTGAATCAGCTTTCTGCGGAAGAAAAACAGAAGCTTGCTGAAGAGCTTTCCAAGCTCGCAAAGGAGCTGAAGAACAACCCGGAACTCAGCAAAGCCTTTGCACAACTGTCAGACAAGCTGGCTTCCGGAGAGCTGGGGGATATCTCCGGTGAGCTCAGCCAGTTGGACAATAGCATTTCAGAATTGATGGAAAATGAGAGTATCAGGAAAGCTGCGTCGGAGCTTGCAAAGGAGCTGGGGGAAGCCCATGACAGCATGAACAGCGGCCAACAGGGCTCGCAGGACCAGTCGGGTCAGACCGACAACGGGCATCAGGGCAAGGGTAGTGAACCTGGTAAGAGCGGCCAGCCAGGCCAGGGAAGCCAGCCTGGAGGAAACGGCCAGGGAGCAGGTCAGGGCAGCGATGCCGGCAGTGGAACGGGAATGGGCAATGAAGATCAGGAGCCTATACGACCCGGTGGCTCAGGTATAGGCAAGAAGGACGGCTCCGGGAAAAAGGACGGGGAGTATGAGAAGATATTCACTCCGGAGACCTTGGGCGGAGAGGGAGAGACCTCCAATCTAAGCGGAACAAAGGGAACAACAGGAACTACAGAGCAGGTGACGACAGACAAAAGCCAGACGGTTAGAGGCAGTTCAGTCCCATATGATCAGGTGGTCGGGGAATATAAGGACAAAGCCATGGAAAGCATCAATACCTCGGATATACCTCCAGGCATGAGAGATATGGTAAAGGAGTACTTCACAGAGCTGGAGGAATAGAGCAAGAGCCGAAAGTCGGAATAGGAGGCAGAGCTATGGAAATAAACGAGAAGCAGATAACGGAGATAATAGATACCGTTAAGGGCATAGAGGGAGAGATAGGGAAGGCAATAATCGGGCAGAAGGATATAGTGAGGCAGGTACTGATCTCTGTCCTTGCCGGAGGCAATGTACTGCTTGAAGGGGTGCCGGGGTTGGGCAAGACTCAATTGGTAAAGACCCTTGCAAAGGTAATGGACTTGTCCTTTTCAAGGATACAGTTCACACCTGACCTGATGCCAGCCGATGTGATGGGAACCAATATTATAGTGAAGGATGAAGGTGGGAACAGCCGCTTTGAATTCCAGAAGGGGCCTATTTTCGCCAATCTGGTACTGGCAGACGAAATAAACCGAGCCACACCCAAGACCCAGTCGGCTCTGCTGGAAGCCATGCAGGAGCAGACTGTAACAGTGGGCAAATCCACCTACAGCCTGCCTCAGCCCTTTCAGGTACTGGCAACACAGAATCCCATTGAGATGGAAGGAACTTACCCTCTTCCGGAAGCGCAGATGGATAGATTCCTTTTCAAGCTAAGTGTCTTATTCCCCAGCTTTGAGGAGCTGAGGGACATTATGGATATAACCACCTCCAACAAGACAGTTGAGCTTCAGAAGATGGTCGATGGAGCTTCGATACTGGAGATGAGGAAGGTCATAAGGGAAGTACCTATTGCCAGGCCCGTACAGGATTATGCTCTGAAGGTGGTAATGGCCACACATCCGGAAAGTAATGAGGCACCGGAAAGCTCCAGAAGGTATATAAGGTTTGGAGCAAGCCCCAGGGCGGCCCAGGCAATAATAACAGCCTCAAGGGCAAGAGCGCTTATGGAAGGCAGATACAATGTCTCCTTTGAAGATATCAGATATGTAGCTTATCCGTCATTAAGGCACAGGTTCTTCCTGAACTATGATGCAGTGGCTGACGGAGTAACCACGGACGGGCTTATAGAGGAACTTCTTGAAGCTGTGAAGCAGCCCTGAATAATGATAAGGAATAGTAGGTGTTTGGTGTGGGAGAGAGGATATTTGACTCCGAGTTTTTAAAAAAGCTTGATTCCATAGTGATCAATGTAAGAATGATGATGAATACCGGCTCAGGAGGAAACCGCAAATCCCGCAGCAAAGGAAGCTCCGTTGAGTTTTCGGACTTCAGGGAGTATTCCATGGGAGATGACTTCCGGCGTATAGACTGGAACGCCTATGGACGGTTCGACAAGCTCTTTGTCAAGCTTTTCATGGAGGAGCGGGAAGCCCTGGTCAACATATTTGTTGACTGCAGCCGATCGATGTTTTTCGGAGAACCGAAAAAGTCCCTGATCGCTCAGAAGCTTTCCGGTATTTTGGCTTATCTGGCCTTGAACAACCTGGACAGAGTATGCCTGAACAGCCTTTCAGGGGCTGTTATCCAGCAGTCGGCAGCTTTGAACGGGCGCTCCATGTTCCAACGCTGTGCCGACTTCCTGGAAAACCTGGATTTCGAAGGCACTACTGATCTGGGTGCAGGTATCAGGAGGAAGGAATTCAAGAGTAGGGGAATATCAGTAGTATTCTCGGATTTTTTTACTGCCGGGGGCATTGAGGATGCCGTCAAATATCTGCTTTATAAAAAACAAGAGGTAATACTGGTCCACATATTGGCTCCTGAGGAGCTTGACCCGGCTCTGGAGGGGCAGATAAGGCTATTGGACAGTGAAACCGGAGAGGCAAGGGATATCGCGGTCACTCCGGCACTGCTGAAGCAATATGACAAAGAGCTGAACGCCTTTATCAACAATATAAGGGAGTTCTGCAGCCGTGTGGGGGCAGCCTATATCCAGGTATCCTCCGAAGAACCGGTAGAGAAGATAATATTTGAGGAGTTTACAAAAGCGGGAATTGTTGGGATGTGATTTGATGAGGTTGTTTTCTCCGTGGGCATTGTGGTTCCTATCATTTTTGCCCCTTGTGGTGCTCATGTATATATTGAAGCAGAAGTTTGAGGAAAGACAGGTCGGTAGTATCTACCTATGGCAGCAGGTTTTGAAGGATATAGAGGTGAATACTCCCTGGCAAAGGCTCAAGAAAAACCTGCTTCTGTTCCTGCAGCTTCTGTCTGTGCTTTTACTGGTTTTTGCACTTTCGGATCCATATTTGCACGCAGGCGGGGGCTCTTATACAAACCTGGTCATAGTAATTGACAATACAGGAAGCATGAATGCAAGGCTTGAAGAAGGAACGAGGCTGGAGCGGGCAAAGAAAATGGCTGAGGAGCTGCTGCATAGCTCCGGTAAGAATACAAATATCACCTTGCTGACCGTTGAAAGGAATCCCAGAGTACTTCTGGGAAAGACGAACGACAGGGAAGAAGCTGCTGCAAGTATCAGGACTATTGAGCCGGGTAACTATTCAGGAAATATCAATGATTCTGTTTCTCTGGTCAGGGCTATTGTAAAACAATACGAGGGCAGCAGCTATAAGACTGTTTTTTATACCGACAGTCCCGTTGAAACCGGGGACTTGAATGCCCAAGTGGTATCTCTTGCTTCTGAGCTCTTGAATGTGAGCCTGGACCACATATCCTGGTCTGAGGACAAGGGCAAGCTCATAGTACTGGTCAGGGCGACAAACAGGTCAAAGGAAGCTCTGCAAAGGGAGATCTCACTGTACGGCAACGACAGGATCCTTGATATAAGGGATATTGAGCTTCAGCCAGGGGAGACAAAAGCAGTATATTTTGAGGGAGTCAGCGCTGATGTCGACTACCTATGGGCGGAGCTGACCCAAAAGGACGATCTGGAGCAGGATGATCAGGTGTATGGCGTAGTAAGGCTAACAAAACCTGTAAAGGCACTGCTGGTGTCGGAAAGTAATGTTTTCATCGAAAAAGCCATGGCAAACATCAAAGGGGTAGAGCTGTACAAGACCAACCCTGATGGTGAGGCTGCCGAAGGTTATGATCTTTATATATTCGACTCCTTCACACCTTCAAAGCTGCCTGGTTCAGGCAGCATACTGCTGGTGGACCCCAGCGCGGATAATGGAGTGGCGGAGGTTGGAGCTGAAATGGAGGGGGGCTCGCCAGAAGTCCTGAAGCACTCCCTGACTAAGTATGTTGAACATGCGGACTTTACCGTTTCCAAGCTGAAAAGCATTGAACTGCCCTATTGGGCTGAGAGTCTGATGGATATTAAGGGCAGGACGGCTGTATTTGCCGGGGAGCAAAAGGGGAGAAAGATTGCAGTTATAGGCTTTGACCTGCATAACAGCAATTTTGTGCTTACAACGGAATTCCCAATTTTCATATATAACCTTACTGCCTATCTGACAGGTATGGACAGAGAAGATACAGCTGCTTATGTATGTGGAGATCAGATCGATCTGATCCTTGATCCTGAAGCAGGGGAGGCTGAAGTTAAAACACCGGACGGGGAGAGCTACAAGGTGGAGCTTACATATCCCATGCTTCCCTTTGACAAGACAGGACAATCGGGAATTTATCAGTTGAAGCAAAGGATAGAAGATACTGGGAGTACCTCCGGCTTTGCAGTCAACTTCCCGGTGGAAAGTGAATCTATTGACTATGCGGCAGCGATTCCTGAAACACAGGATATAAATGAGAAAGCAGGGGATCAGAGGGGCATGAGGCTACAACAGGGGCTTCTCGTTATATTACTGCTTATGGCGGCTGTGGAATGGGTGGTGTATATTCGTGGTTATTGATTTCAACAAGCCTTATATGCTTTTGCTTATACCCCTGGCAGTGTTTTTTGTGTTTTATACCGGCCGAAGCAGGCTGGACAGGATGTATAAATTCAGAAGGCGGCTTATATTGTTTCTCAGGAATGCAGTTTTGGTACTTTTGATACTGGCCATGTCGGGGATAAATATCAGATGGCTTGTGGATACGACCACAACTATTTTTGTAGTGGATGCCTCCGACAGTATGAGGGAACATAGGACAACTGCGGAACAGTTTGTCAGGGAGGCGCTGGAACACCGCGGTTCCAAGGATCATGCAGGGGTTGTGGCTTTTGGGGATAACTCCCTGATCGAAAGCTTTGTATCGGAGCATCCGGTGTTCAACAAGCTTGATACTGAGCCAGGGGGGATCCTTACAGATATAGAAGGTGCACTGACTACCTCACTATCCCTGTTGCCCCAGGACAGTAAAAAAAGGATCGTACTTGTGACTGACGGAGAAGAGAATGAAGGCAACAGTTCAAGGCTGGCATCAAGTATAGCGGGACAGGATATAGACCTGAAGGTATATCGCATGCCACGGGAACCGGGGAAGGAAGCGGCTGTGGATGGTATAACCCTCCCGAAGCGCCTGCGGGTCGGAGAGGAATTCAGTATCGTAATAGTTATTGAGAGCACAGTACAGACAGGTGCAAAGCTCACTCTCATAAGCGGCAGGGATAAGACGGCTGAGGAGCGGGTGGTACTTCAAAAGGGCAGTAACAGGTTTGTATTCCGGGATACTGCAGTTACAGGTGGCTTCAAAAGCTACAAGGTGCTCATGGAGCCGGATACTGATACAGAGACAAGAAACAATGAGGCTTCAGCCTTTACCAATATAATTGACAGACCCAGAGTATTGGTGGTTGAAGATAGCAAAGGTGAAGCGGATGAGATAGTAAGTATGCTCCAGGCTGCCGGAATGAGCTATTCCCAAGTCAATGCACAATCCGCTCCGGGCAGCTTGGAGGCTTTGTCAGGGTACAAATCGGTGATCACCTGTAATGTTTCCGCAGAAAACCTTGGAGACGGCTTCCTCAATGCTCTGGATTCCTATGTCAGGGATATGGGGGGAGGATTTATTGCAACAGGCGGAGAAAACTCCTTCGCCCTTGGAGGCTATTACAAGACCCCCCTTGAAAAGGTCCTGCCGGTACAGATGGAGCTGAAGGGCAAAAAAGAAATACCGGATATGTCTATAGTACTTATCATAGACAAATCAGGAAGTATGACTGAAGGCAGCGGTGGGATAATGAAGCTGGACCTGGCCAAGGAAGCTGCGGCAAGGACCCTTGATTCACTGAGGCCAAAGGATCAGATCGGAGTATTGACCTTTGACGACACAAACTATTGGGTGGTCCCAACCCGCAAGGCGGATGATGCCGAAGGTATAAGAGACGATATCGGGACTATACGGCCCGGAGGGGGCACCAGCATTATTCCAGCATTGCAGGAAGGCTATGACTCAATAAAAAAGACCAATACCAAAATAAAGCATATTATTCTTCTAACCGATGGTCAGGCTGAAAGGGCCGGTTATATGGAGCTGGTCCAGAAGCTTAAAAAGGATAATATAACCGTATCTACAGTTGCGGTGGGGAAAGGCTCTGATGTCCAGCTGCTTGAGGAAATAGCCAAAGGGGCTGATGGCCGTTTTTATTATACTGATGAATTTTCAAACCTCCCGCGTATATTTGCCAAGGAGACCTTTATGGCCGCACGAGCTTACCTGAACAACCGTGAATTCGTGCCGGCGATAACAGATACTCACCCTACACTTGCAGGCGCTGCGGAGGAGGGACTGCCGTCATTGCTGGGCTATGTTGCGGCAACTCCCAAGAGTACTTCCCGCGTCATATTGGCCAGCGACCGGGAGGACCCGATACTGACAGTATGGCAGTACGGCCTGGGCAAGACAGCCGCATGGACCTCCGACATCAACGGAAAATGGAGCAGAAATTATATAGGTTGGGAAAACAACCTGATGCTTTGGCAGAACCTGATAAACTGGACAATTGAAAAATACCGGGAGGACGATATAACCATAGAGGCTGAGACAAAGGGCGGCAAAGGCGTCATAACCTTGAGCAACAAGGTTGACAAGGCAGAATATGCGACTAAAGCCACGGTCGTTGCTCCGAACCTGGAAAGCAGGGAAGTGATCCTTTATCCGACTGCCCCGGGGCAGTACAGAGGAGAATTTGATTTAACAGAGACAGGCTCATATATCATAAAAGCTTTGCAGCAGATGTCTGGCGAGACTGTGAATGCTGCAAGCACAGGCGTTTCGGTGCAGTATTCTCCTGAGTACAGGATCCAGCCGGATGCAGGGTATATTGACAGGCTGGTGAAGGAAATTGGAGGAACATATATAAGTGCTCCAGAGGAGGTTTACAAGGGAAAGCTGAAGGATATTTTCGGGGCTGTTGATCTTACCCCGGCGTTGCTGATCACAGCATTGATACTGTTTATGCTGGACATAGCGGCAAGAAGGCTCAACCTGCCCCTTGCAGCCGTTGAGGAGAATCTGAGGGCTGTGAGGTCAAGGCTACATCGGGTGGGCAGAAATCCTTCAGGCGGGAGCAAGGTGCAGGTGAGGAACAAGGAAGCCTTCGGGGCAGAAAAGATCAGCAAAACACCGGAGCATGTTAAGGAAATACAGCCGCCTGAGCCGAAGAAAGCAGCGGCAGAAAAACCAAAGCCGGAAAGCCTGGATACCTCTGCACTGTTGAAGAAGAAAAGGAGCAGAAGTTAGTGCAAGGCTTTATTGGCATGGAAGTTTATAACGAGGCGAAAAGATGTCCCCCACTTCAACAAGTGGATGTACCACTTTAATTATCCAATAGGCGGCGAGCATATCTCCCGCCTCGTTGAAATGCTCGGGTAGGTTATTGCAAGTGCGCAAAAAACCTCATTGAAATCTTGTTATAAGGGAATAAATGGTGATGTATAATGAAGAAAAAGGAAAAAGGCTTTTTTGAAAAGGTATATGAGATCGTAGCACAGATACCTGAGGGCAAGGTTGCTACTTACAGCGGCATTGGCAGGCTGCTGGGCTATACAAGGGGAGCGAAGATCGTAGGCTGGGCCATGCGAAGTGCACCTGAGGCTTTGGGACTGCCTTGCCACAGAGTCGTTAAAGTGACCGGCGAGCTTTCTCCCGGTTATGTATTCGGTGATCAGGAAATACAGAGGGCAATGCTGGATGCAGAGGGTATAACCTTCAGGCCTGACGGGACTATTGATATGGACATGCACTTATGGGAGGCGATTTTATGAAAGCGATAATTACAGGTGGAAGCTCCGGTTTGGGTTTTGAAATAGCAAGGCTGCTCAGGGAAAAGAATATGGACTTGATACTGATCGGAACAAACAAAGTAAAGCTGGATAAAGCAGTGAAGAAACTAGAGGATATAAAGTCCGATGCTTATATCGATGGCTTTGCCTTTGATATATCTGATGAGGCTGAAGTAAAGAAATTCTATGGTATATTGGAGGAGAGACAGGATAAGGTTGGATATCTTTTTAATGTAGCGGGGAGATCCTATTATGGCAATGTTGAAGAAATCAGTCATAAGGATATCATGACTATATTAAATGCAAACATGATCGGGCTGATGCTGATGACTGCCGGTGCGGTAAGACAGTTCAAGGCATTTCCTGCGGCCAGGCAAAGAATCGTCAGTGTGCTGTCCACCGCTGCACTGAAGGGGAAGAAGCAGGAGACAGTATATAATGCTTCAAAGTGGGGTGCACGGGGATTTCTCGAATCAGTAAGGGATGAGTTGGCAAATACTCATATCGATGTTATAAATGTTTGCCCGGGAGGAATGTATACCCCCTTTTGGGACAACAGCCCGTCCGGATATGAAGTTGATACCTTCATGAGCCCGGAGGACGTGGCAAGGCAGATCGTAGCGATCTCGACGGATTACAGCACCTGGATAAGCGATATCACCATAAACCGCCCCAGACAGGTATAGGGTCAATTCTTGAATGGAGGTATGGTTTCCCATGGGAAATATGGACAATTACATAAGAAGCGTTGAATTGCTGAGGGAAAGAATATCGTCCTTTTTGGAATATCCATTTAGTCTTCCTGTTATCCGGGATTTATCAAGTTTGGAGTTTCATTCGAAGGTCACCTACTTTGTCGGTGAAAATGGGACAGGCAAGTCAACTATCCTGGAAGCCATTGCAACCGCATATGGGTTTAATCCGGAGGGTGGGACAAAGAATTTTAATTTCTCAACAAACGCCACTCATTCAGTGCTGTATGAGCATATCAGGCTTGTCAAAGGTATCAGAAGACCCAAGGATGGTTTTTTTCTCAGGGCTGAAAGCTTCTACAATGTTGCAACCAATATCGACGAACTTGGAGTGGCCGACTCTTATGGAGGGATATCACTGCACAGGCAGTCTCACGGTGAAGCGTTTATGTCCCTTCTGTTGAATAAATTCAGGGGTGAAGGGCTGTACATACTGGATGAGCCTGAGGCGGCGCTGTCGCCAATAAGGCAGATGACCATGCTGGCAAGGCTCCATGAGCTGGCAGCCCAGGGAAGCCAATTTATAATAGCGACCCATTCCCCCATTATACTTGCATATCCGGAGGCGGATATTTATGAGATAAAAGAAGGCATCAAGAATGTAAGCTATGAGGAAACGGAGCATTACAAGGTCATGAAGGACTTCTTAAATAACAGGGAAAAAATGCTCGGAATCCTTTTGGAATAAGCTTTGGAGGTAATAAAATGAAGGTATTGGTTCTGACAGGAAGCCCACATGTCAAGGGGACTACGGCATTTCTTGCTGATGAGTTCTGTAGCGGCGCCAGGGAAGCAGGACATGAGATAAGCCGCTTTGAAACAGCAAGCATGGACATACATCCTTGTACAGGCTGCTTTCACTGCCGCAGGAACAGCGGGAGCTGTGTGTATAAGGATGATATGACGCAAATATATCCGCAGCTTTTGGCAGCTGATGCGGTAGTATTGGTGACACCACTCTATTATTTCGGGATGACATCGCAGTTGAAGCATGTGATCGATCGGTTTTTCTCCATCAACAAGGAACTTCGTGAAAAGCCCAGGAAGCTTCTCTTGATTGCTGCGGGCAATGATGAGGAGGATTGGGCAATGGATGCTCTGAAAGAGCATATAAAGGTAATGTGCCGCTATCTACACTGGGAGGTGGACGGTATAGTCCTTGCCCTAGGTGCAAATACAAGGGAGGATATTGAAAATACCGAATATCAGACCGATGCGAGGAAGCTTGGCGCAGGGCTGAAAGGAAGGTGAGCTTATGGCAGTAAGGGACATCCTATTGTTGGGAAATGAGAATTTGTACAGAGTATGTGAGGAAATAGCTCAGGAGAGTATTGGAAAAGCGGAAAGTGTTATACAGGATCTCAGGGATACAATGCTGGAATTCAGGAGAAAATATGGCTTCGGGAGGGCTATAGCTGCCCCTCAGATAAACGAACCCTACAGGATTATATATATGAATTTTGACGGAAACTCACTGGATATAATCAATCCAAGACTGGAGTTCCCCGGTGATGAGCAGTTCGAAATATGGGACGATTGCATGAGCTTTCCGGGGCTGGAAGTAAGGTTGTACAGATACAGGAAATGCAGGCTCCATTACAAGGACCTGGAGTGGAAGGACTGCACGCTGGAATTTGAAGGTGACCTGTCGGAGCTTATACAGCACGAGTACGACCATCTGGATGGGATAACAGCAGTTCAACGTGCTATCGACAGCAAGTCCTTCAGGATAAATAAAAACAAGTCCGGTTGCTATTGATCACAAATAAAAGAGAGAGGAAGCCTTGGAAAATGTATAAGAGAATATTGATCGCAGTACTGGCACTGGTAATGTGCCTTGGCAGTGCAGCAAATTTAGCAGCAGATACAGTAAAAAGCCCTGGAATACAGGTCAATGGCAAGCTGCTTGATGCCTCTGCCCTCATACTGGAGGGGGAAGTCTTCTTACCGCTGCGTGCAATTGCAGGAGAACTGGACTATGATCTGCAGTGGCTGGGCAGCAAAAAAACTATTACGTTAAGCTCAGCTGATAATGAGATACATATAGATCTTTCGGGGTATAAGTATTCCATTAACGGACACGAGTCCTTTCTGGCAGGTGAATACAGACTTGTAAATGGGGTCAGTTATTTACGCAGGGATTTCTTTTCACAGGTACTAAGGATAGGGACAGAATGGGATAAGGCTTCCAACAGGGTCATACTTCAAAATATTGATGAAAATCATATAAAAATCAATACAATAAAAGAGATATCAGAAACCAGGGAATTGAAGCTGAGCCTTCAGTACCCCGAATTGACAGGCCTGGAAAACAGCCAGGTGGAAAAGCTGCTGAATTCCAAGTTTGCAGGACTTGCCAAGGAGGCAGGAGACAGGGGGCTCCAAGCAGGGAAGATGATGATCGAGGAACAGCTTGCCAGAGGTATGAAGGCAGAGGCGTTCTATGACTATAGGGTGAAATACAATCACGAGGGCATCATCAGCATCGTATTTCTGGATTATATATACAGCGGCGGAGCTCACGGACTCACCGTACAAAGCTCCTATACCATTGATCTGAAGACTGGGACCATATATGAACTTAAGGATGTTTTCAAGGCAGGTACTGACTACGTATCGATAATAAGCAGTGAAGTAAAAAAACAGATGGGGGAAAGGGAGATGACAGGCTATCTGCCTCCCTTTGAAGCTATCAGGCCTGATCAGGATTTCTTCCTGTCGAACAATAGTCTTGTGGTGTATTTCCAAGCCTATGAATATACCCCTTATGCCGCAGGTATTCCGGAGTTTGAAATAGACTTTCACCAATTGATCGATAATAACTTTGAGAAATAGATTGTAATTCTAGAGGAGGGCCCTATGAAAAATACTGATAGGATCAAACTGCCAAAGGATAAAAGAGAGACTATGATAGAGGAAATAAAGTACTTCTTTCTTAAAGAAAGGGATGAAGAAATAGGAGACCTGGCTGCAGGCATGCTGCTGGATTTTGTTATCACGGAGCTGGCTCCGGAGTTCTATAACCAGGGCGTATATGACTCACACAAGTACATGAGCGACAGGGCAGAAGAATTACTGTCGATCCAACTGGACAGGTAAGTGATCTATCATATATTCAAATTTGCGTTATGGAGTGATTTATCATGGAATATTATGAATTTGAGCATGTAGCAGAAGGGGACAGGCTGGAGGCAGTAAGGGAGCTTTTCCGTGAATATGCCAAGTCCCTGGAGGTGGATCTATGCTTTCAGAATTTCGAAGAGGAACTTAAGCAGCTACCCGGGAAATACTCTCCTCCCAAGGGCATACTACTGCTGGCCAATACTGGGGGAAAGTCTGCGGGATGCATTGCACTCAGGCCTATTTCCGATGATATATGTGAGATGAAAAGATTGTATGTCCGAAGTGGGTCCCGGGGTACAGGCCTGGGCAAAAAACTGGCGGAAAGGCTGATTGAAGAAGCCAGGACGCTAGGCTACCGGTATATGCGGCTTGATACCCTGTCGACAATGAAAAGCGCGCAGAACCTATATCTGTCCCTGGGCTTCTATGATATTGACCCTTACGTATATAATCCCATTGAAGGCACCA
>CAZNMO010000016.1:25902-37974 GCA_964574195.1 uncultured Clostridiaceae bacterium
CGCCTGTTCTCCTGTAGAATATACATATGAAATATTTATACGAACTCGGAGGATGTATAATGAAACAAGTTTATGCACCGGGCTGTGCCCTTATGCTATACAAACCGGAGCTGGGGGCCAGGGTTCTCGAATTTCTAAGCCGGGCCACAGCTTCCATACCTGAGCATCTGGTTTGCTGCAAACACCAGCCTGCCCTTGAAGCAGGCACACAGGTCATAAATACCTGTCCGGGCTGTGACAGACGTTACAGGGAGCTTTATGAGGGGATCTCCACCATATCGCTGTGGGAGGTTCTGGCAGCAAGCGATGATTTCCCTTTTCCTGATTATAAGGGTATGCAGATGGCCATTCATGATGCTTGTCCTACCAGGACGGAAAGCAGGGTCCATGCTGCGATCAGGAATATACTGATGAAGATGAATATCAGTATAGTGGAGCCTGAAAATACAAAGGAAAAGTCCATTTGCTGCGGTGATAGCTGCTATGGATCGCTGCCGGTGGAGCAGGTGAAGGAGAGAATGAAAAAACGCGCAGAGGAAATGCCCTGCGAAGATGTAGTGGTTTACTGCATTTCCTGTATAAAATCAATGCACATAGGCGGGAAAAGGCCGCATTACATAGTTGACCTTCTGTTTGGGGAGGATACCCAGGCTGGCATATACGAGCCTGATAAATGGCATTCCCTGCTGCAGGAGTTTATTGACTGTCACTGACAAGGAGAAGGCTATGAAAGGACATGCTCCCATATCCAATGATGATAAATGGCAGGCTGTATTGAGCTGTGATAAAAGCTTCGACGGCTTGTTCCTTTATGGTGTAAGTACTACGGGAATATTCTGCAAACCATCCTGCAGATCAAAGGCACCGGTAAAGGAAAATGTACTTTTTTTTAGCAGCTGTGCGGATGCGATGGCAGCCGGTTTCCGCCCATGCAAACGGTGCCGTCCTGACAAGGAAGCCTTTGAGCCGGAACGGGAGCTGGTTGAAAAAGCCAGGATGTGCTTTGATTCTGATTTTGAAGGCACCGTTGATGTGAGTATTACTGCAAAGCTGCTGGGAGTGAGTATGAGCCATCTTACCAGGCTGTTCAGGAAGCAGCTGGGCATCACTCCGGCAAGTTATGTCGCAGGACTTAGGATAAGCAAGGCAGCACAGCTGCTGAAGGATACGGACAAAGACATCCTGGAGATAGCCTATATGTCAGGCTTCAGAAGCTTGTCAAGCTTTTACAGATGCTTCCGGCAGCTGACCGGTTGCACACCAAAGGAATACAGAAGGATAGGAGGGAAATAAGATGCCTTTATTTTACTATGAATCCGAAATTGGCAGGCTTGCTATAAGGGAAAAGGAAGGGAAAATAACCAATGTGTATTTCCCGTATGAGAAACCGATTAAGGATGAGCCGGTTGTCGAGACTCCGCTGCTGAGAGAGGCGTCTGCTCAGCTGGGTGCCTATTTTGCAGGCAGGCTGAAGGAGTTCTCACTGCCACTGGGACCTGAAGGCACAGAGTTTATGAAACAGGTGTGGCAGGCTCTTTGCGGGATACCTTACGGCAAAACTGCAACTTACGGCGAGATCGCGGGAAAGGTAGGAAGGCCGAAGGCAGCGAGAGCAGTGGGGCTGGCAAACAACCGCAACCCCATACCGATAATGATCCCATGCCATAGGGTAATTGGTGCCAATGGCTCCCTTATAGGCTATGCAGGGGGACTGGACTTGAAAAAAAAGCTGCTTGACCTGGAGAAAATGAGCAATGGAGATATTTAAATATGGCAGTAAGGAAATTGAGTATCTGAAGAGCAAGGATAAAAAGCTGGCAGCAGCTATCGAACGGATAGGGAGCATAGAGCGGAGCATCATTGCAGATCCTTTTGCCGCATTGATCTCCAGCATAGTAGGACAGCAGATATCCAGCAAGGCTGCGCATACGGTATGGAACAGGCTGTTGGAGCTTCTGGGTGCAGTTACTCCTCAAAATATAGCAGCTGCGGATATTGGTGTGATCCAGAGCTGTGGCATGACGTTAAAGAAGGCAGGCTATATAAAGGGGATCGCGGAGGCTGCCATATCGGGACAAGTAGATTTCAGCACGCTTGACGCTTTGACAGATGAGGAGATCATTAAAAAGCTGTCCGCCCTGAATGGAGTTGGTGTATGGACTGCAGAGATGCTGCTGATATTCTCCCTGTGCCGCCCGGATGTTGTAAGCTACAAGGACCTGGCTATTTGCAGAGGGATGATGAGGCTTTATGGGCATAAGGAATTGACCAGGGAGCGGTTTGACAGATACAGAAAAAGGTATTCTCCTTACGGCTCTGTTGCGTCTTTGTACCTGTGGGCGCTGTCTGCGGAATAGTTGAAATCAGAAACTCATTTAAAAATATGAAGCCTCCCGGTCGCGCGTTACGGGAGGCTTTTATCATTCATAAACATCTTCACATATGACTTCAGCGATTTCGGTAAGCTTTTCTCTTATTTCTGCCGCCATATCCTCATTAGCCAGAGTGACCAGATAATCTCCTGCATATACTTTTGTTTCCCCTTTGGGGATTATCTCCCGTTCACCCCGCTTTATTGACACAAGCAGACAGTTTGAAGGCCATTCCAGATTCTTTATCCTTTTTCCTTCGAGTAGTGAACCCATACAAACCGCTGTTTCTATAAGCACCTTTGTTTTACTGTCACCATGAAAGTTGCTGGTGCCCTTGCTGATCATCCTTTCCAAAAGTGATTCGTAAATGGGCTTTGAACGGAGTATATCTGCAGTCAGGTAAGCAGCCATGGAGACAACTGCCACCGAAAGCAGGTGACTGAAGGAGCCGGTCATTTCTGTTATCAATATGATGCCTGTGATAGGCGCCCTGACAACTGCA
This sequence comes from uncultured Clostridiaceae bacterium, assembly GCA_964574195.1. Lineage (GTDB taxonomy): Bacteria > Bacillota > Clostridia > Lutisporales > Lutisporaceae > BRH-c25. The sequence continues at coordinate 28,777 of CAZNMO010000016.1, forward strand.
GTGAAATAACCTGACATGGCAAGGATTATAAGATTCTGTGAATATCCAGGGTCAAAACCAAAATAATTTGATATAAGATCTCCATATATATTTCCTGAAAGTGCACCAATAATAAGCATGGGGAGGAATATGCCCCCCGGAGCTCCTGAACCATAGCTTATCATGGTAAACAGGAATTTGACGACAAGTATTGTCACAAGGAACATCAACGGAAAGTTCCCGGCAACCATGGAAGGGACAAGTTCATGGCCTCCTCCCAATACCTCCGGAAGCAGGATGCCAAGTATTCCGGCAAGGACGAAGGGAAGCACAGGGCGCATTTGCTGGGGAAGCCACTTCTGCTTGATGTAAAGGTCCTGTGTTTTAAGAAGTACATGATTGAAAAATGTACCCAAAACCCCCATTATAACTCCCAGAAGCACGATATAGTGGTAATTACTCAGCGGGACGGGGTCAATATGATGCAAATCGAATACCGGCTTTAATCCAAAAAAGTTCTTTGATATCACATCAGCTGTTATCGAAGCAGCCATAGCACAGGTAAGTACAACAGGTGAGAAATTTTTATGTATTTCCTCCAACGAGAACATTACACCTGCCAGCGGAGCATTGAAGGCAGCGGAAAGGCCTGCACTGGCACCTCCTGTAATGAGGAACTTTTCTTCCAATCTCATCTTTTTAAACACTGAACAATAGCCCTTGGCAACAGCTGCGCCAATTTGGATGGAAGGGCCTTCCCTTCCCAGCGACAGTCCTGCACCGATGGCTATTATGCCTCCGGCGAATTTCCCCAGCAGGGTCTTCCACCAATTCATATCGAAATATCTCAGCAGCACACCTTCTACCTGGGGTATACCGCTTCCGCTGATCATGGGCTCTGCCTTGACAAGCAGACCTACCAGGTACCCAAGGAACACTAGTACTACCAGCCACAAGAATATCAACAGGCTGTTATTTTGCAGCAGTAAGTAAATTCTCTTTGACATATGCCCTGCCACTTCGATCAAATATCTGTAGAAAACCACTGCGAATCCTGAAAAGGCACCGATTATTATCCCTTCAAATACAAGCTTCAGCTTGAAATCATTCCAGCGTGTTATAGTGTTAACTGTGTCGTTAAGGTTTATCTTGTCCATTGAAACCTCCGAAGGCGTATGCATATTAAAGCAAATAAGCTTTATATCGCCTTGCTCCATAAAAATTTCTGTGGGACCTACATACCCACGTTTTATTATAGTTCAAGGGAATCTGAGGAGCAAGCCGATAAAAAGCCCTCACAGCTAACTGTGAGGGTCTATTCATCTAGCTTCTATTCTGCAATTTCTTTCAATATCAATGGCCCCAGCTTGAATACGTCACCGGCCCCCATTGTGAATACCAGGTCACCAGGCTTTGCCTCATGGGCTATAAAATCCGCAATGTTTTTAAAATCGTTGTTATATATAGCGTTGGCACTGTATTTGTTTATACTGTTCACCAGTTCGGAAGAGTTCACAAGACCTGTATCCTTTTCCCTGGCTGCATAGATATCAGTGATAATAACATTGTCTGCATCGTAAAAGGCTTCTGAAAACTCATCAAATAGCGTCTTGGTTCTTGTGTAGGTGTGAGGCTGGAATACACACCAGATCTTCTGATGCGGATACTGCTTCGCAGCCTGAAGGGTAGCTCTTATCTCTGTAGGATGATGCGCATAATCATCTACAATAGTTATATTGTTGCGTGTACCCTTTATATCAAAACGCCTATAGGTGCCCTTGAATTCCTTCAGGCTTTCCTTTACTATGTCCAGAGATATACCCGCATTATAGGCTATAGCAATTGATGCCAGTGCATTAAGTACATTATGTTCTCCGGGAATATTGAGGGAGAAAACACCAAGATCCGTATCCTTGTATTGCACACGGAAGGTTGGATGCCCAAGATTGTCGTAAATGATATCATTGGCTGTAAAATCTGCTTTGCTTCTGATCCCATAGGTAAGTACATTACAGTCGGCTTCCTTTGCAAGGTTCAGCGCGTTTTCATTGTCGCTGCAGACCACAAGGCTTCCGGCACTGGGTACCAGTTTGGCGAATTTTTTGAATGCAGCGATTATATGATCGATATCCTTAAAATAGTCCAGATGGTCCTTTTCAACGTTCAATATGGCTGCAATGAAGGGATAGAACTTTAGAAAGCTCTCGTAGTATTCACAGGCTTCAGTTATAAAGTACCTGCTTTTACCTACCTTTACATTACCATCTATAGCTTCTATCTCACCGCCGATGAGTATTGTAGGATCCAATCCGGCATTTTTCCATATGATCGATACCATCGAAGTAGTGGTCGTCTTTCCGTGAGAACCTGAAATTGCTATGCCATAGGAATAGTTTTTCATTATTATCCCAAGAAATTCTGCTCTGTCAATGATGGGGATACCCAATTCCTTTGCACGTATTATTTCGCAGTTATCCTGCTTTACTGCCGCTGTATAGACAACAAGCTCGGCGTTTTCAACATTCTTTGGGTCATGAGGCATGGAAACCAAAGCACCTTTTTCCCTGAGCTTGTCAATGATATTGCTGCCATTGATATCTGAACCGGTGACATTATAGCCCGATTCCAGCAGTATATGAGCGAGGCCGCTCATGCTTATACCGCCGATACCCACAAAATGGACATTCTTTACACTATTGAGGGAAATCATAGGATACACTCCTTAATAAAAATTGCTATAGCTTAGTTAATTCTGACACATTATTTATGTTAATTTATATTATTTGCGGCGGATATACGCTAATGTAGATTGTTTCCGCTGCAAAGAAAATCAAGGAAATATTTACGTGAAATATTTTACACAAATCTGTTTCAGCAAAGCTTAAACAGATTTTGTATTGCTTTCACTTTGTATAACGTATTGATTTTACATTCTTATATAGATGCTGTCAACTTATGTTTTAAGTTTTGACATAGATATAGAAAAAAATCATATAATATTCATATTATTATTATAGCCAAATTTTTGTTACTGTAATGAGCATTCAACATAAATTTCCCAAGATATGTCCCTTTTCAAGGAAGATACCAGTAATCCTGCTATGTAGAAAGCGTATACATACAATGGCTGAATAGGATATGTAAGCTTCTGTATTTATTATATCGGAATATTTAATGAGTACATAAATTGAAAAATTGGTTAAAGCCAATAAAAATGAAAAATTATTACTGATTTAAAAAAAAGAAACTACAGATAATATTTGTAGTGGACTCAATTGGCGTTTATTCACCTTAAATTAGATGAATCGGCTGCCGCCCAAAAATGTTTATTAGAAAAAGAAGGAAAAAAATATATATATGACGAATTATTATTGAAATGGCAAAAGAAACGGCGGAAGGTGGTGAACTAGAATGGAAATAACAGACGTAAGAATCAGAAAGGTTAATGCAGAAGGGAAGATGAAGGCAGTAGTATCAGTAACCTTTGATAATGAATTTGTTGTTCATGACATCAAGGTTATAGAAGGCCAGGAGGGCTTGTTCATAGCTATGCCGAGCAGAAAGACCCCTGATGGAGAATTCAAGGATATAGCGCATCCTATAAATTCTTCTACAAGAGAACGGTTACAAACCTCGATATTGGAAGAGTATGAGAAAGTGAAAAACGAATAGCCAACTTAAGGATATCCACCTACAATATAGGTGGATGTTTTCTTTTAATGTAATTTTTTGCATTCCTTCTTTATATATATAAATAGAACATATGGCGTATATGAAGGAGGTAAAAAGATGTCAGATAAAAAGAAACCGGGTCCAAAGGAAGAAAAACCGGAAATGGATATGGAAGATATGAACATGCAGGATATGGAGATGCCTATGATGGGCGGAATGTGCCCCATGATGTCAGGCTGCCCGATGATGCAGCCTATGATGTGTCCCATGATGCAGATGCATGACCAGGATGAACCTAGGATGGACATGGAGTATATGAGGAGTCCCGAATGGTATGATGATGAGGACTCTGATGAAAGCAGTGATGATTATGACGGATATCCAGGCTTCTGGAAGCAGAAAAAGAAATATAAATATCCTCCGTATCCATTTTTCTGGCCGCCCTTTTATCCAATGAAGCCGTACAAGAAAAAACACAAGAAATGGTAGATATATGACACAGAAAGCTTTTACTGTGTGTCATAAATCATAAAATCGTATATCACTTTAATTGTTTTCAGACAGTTTCAATGTGACTTGAAGAGGCATCATTATTTGCTTTGCGCAAATTAATGATGCTTTTTTAACATTGTTGAAAAAGGGTATAATTAGTGTTATATTCAACTAAGAATATCTAGTGATACGAATACATATAGAGAAGGTAGGTTCAGATGCAAAATTCATTAATAGATGAAATACTAAGATTGAAAAAAGAGAGAAATGCCATCATATTGGCACATAACTACCAGGTGCCAGAGGTTCAGGACATTGCTGATGTCGTAGGGGATTCATACTCATTGAGCAAGCATGCGGCAAATACAAGCAGTGATATAATAGTATTCTGCGGTGTACATTTCATGGCGGAGAGCGCCAAGATACTCTCACCGGACAAGACGGTGCTGCTGCCTGCAAAAAACGCAGGCTGCCCCATGGCGGATATGGTAACGGCCCCAAAGCTGCGAGAGCTGAAGGCGAAATACCCTGAGGCGGCAGTGGTATGCTACGTGAATTCCTCTGCTGAAGTAAAGGCTGAAAGTGATATATGCTGCACATCCTCCAATGCGCTGAAGGTAGTACAGAGTGTCAAGAACAGGCAGGTAATATTTGTGCCTGATGAAAATCTGGGCAGCTATGTGGCTTCAAAGGTCAAAGACAAGGAAGTGATTCTCTGGAGGGGCTTCTGCATTACCCATAAAAGGGTCAAGGCAGAAGAAGTGATGAAAATCAGGGAGCTACATCCCAATGCAAAGATCCTCATGCACCCTGAATGTGAGCCTGAGGTCCAGAAGCTGGCGGATTTCCTGGGCAGCACTTCCGAAATAATAAAATATGCAGGTGAGATTCCTGAAAAAGATATAATCATAGGAACAGAGGAAGGGGTGCTTCACACCCTCAGGAGGGAGAATCCGCACAAGAACTTCTATCTGCTTTCTCCGGGGCTTATATGCACCAATATGAAAAAGACCAGACTTGAAGACGTACATAATTCACTTATGAACATGCAGTATGAAATACAGGTCGATGAGGATATACGGAAAAAGGCATTGAGGTCTTTGGAAGAGATGCTGAAGATTAAATAATGGAGGGGTTCATATGCCTCTGAGGTATTTAACGAACTTTGACACCCACGGCATGGAAAATGAACAGTGGGATGTGATAATAATAGGAAGCGGCATTGCGGGGCTATACTCCGCAGTGAATCTTGATCCAGCATTGAAGATATGCATTCTGAGCAAGGAAACCATGGATGAAAACAACTCATACCTGGCTCAGGGAGGTATAGCTGCTGCCATTGGAGAAGACGACATGCCCCAATATCATTTTGAAGATACCATAAGGGCTGGTGCAGGTCATTGTAATGAAGAAGCAGTGCAGGTACTTGTAAATGAAGCCCCTAACGATATAGATATGCTCTGCAGGCTCGGCACACATTTCGATAGAAATTCCGACGGTACTCTTACCAGGACAAGAGAAGGCGGCCATGGACGTTTCCGGATCGTGCATGCTCTAGGAGATGCGACAGGAAAGGAAGTAGTGGATTCGCTCCTCAGGGTCTGTCGTAACAGGAGCAACATAACCATAAAGGAGAATTGCTTTGCCATTGACCTTCTGCTTTCTGGCGAATGCTGTGCAGGCTTGCTGATAGCTGAAGGTATCAACAAGGAAATGCAAAAGAAGGTCCTTTGGTGCAAGAGCGTCATTTGTGCCAGCGGAGGCATAGGTCAGGTATATAAGAACACCACCAACTCCGAGGTTGTCACAGGGGATGGAATATCAATGGCCTATAGGGCGGGTGTCCGCTTGTCCGATATGGAATTCGTACAATTTCATCCGACAGCCTTTTACAAGGAGGATCAGGAGGGAAGCAGATTCCTGATTTCTGAGGCGGTCAGGGGTGAAGGCGGTATACTCTTGAATGTTGACCATGAAAGGTTCATGCATAAATATCACGAACTGGGTGAGATAGCACCCAGGGACATAGTATCCAGGGCGATATTCTCTGAGATGAAAAGGACAAGTAGCGATCATGTATATCTGGATATAACCCATAAGGATGCAGATTATCTTAGAAAGAGATTCCCCACTATATATAAAAGATGCATGATGGAAGGTGTGGATATCACCAAGGATTATATTCCTGTCTCTCCTGTCCAGCATTATTTTATGGGAGGAATAAAAACAGACCTGCATGGAAGGACGAATATAAAAGGCTTTTACGCCTGTGGTGAGGCTGCCAATACAGGAGTGCACGGAGCAAACAGACTGGCCAGCAATTCGTTGCTGGAAGGTATGGTTTTCGGCAGGAGAAGTGCAGAGGACATCAACAGCCGGATCAAGGAGATTCAACAGTCATTGGTACATATTTCGAATAATTCCAGAAATTATGGGAAGTCTTTAGATACAGAAGCCATAAGGAATGAAATCAATATCAGGATGGATGCTCATGCAGGTATCGAGAGGAACGGCCCGGATATGGAAATGACCTTAGCCTGGATGAAGGACACGATAAGCCGCCTTGAAGAGGGTGGAGCAGAAAGTGTCAAGGCTATGGAAACCTTGAATATTGCCTATATCGCAGCCTTGATACTGGAAAGTGCCATAGTCAGAAGGAAAAACTGCGGAAGCCACTACAGGACTGATAGCGAATAGTTTTCATATGGGAGGACACTTTATGCTTGAAAAGATAATAATAGATCCGATAATAAAGAATGCGTTGGAGGAAGATCTCGGCTGGGGAGATGTGACAACGGATTCCACCATACCTGCAGAGTCAATTATCAAGGGCAACTTCATAGCGAAAGCTGAAGGGGTAGTCTGTGGTATTGACGTATGCAGAAGGGTATTTGAAATAGTTGACGGGAGTGTTGAGTTCCACGCCTTTGCCAGAGATGGGCAACAGGTTTCAAAGGGAGAAATACTTGCCACAATTAATGGCAATGCCAGAAGCATATTGAAGGGTGAGAGATCTGCTTTGAATTTCTTCCAGAGGATGTCAGGGATAGCAACCATGACCAATCGCTTTGTCAGGGAGATTTCGGGATCAAAGGCCAGAATAGTAGATACAAGGAAAACCATTCCGGGCTTAAGGGTGCTTGATAAATACTCCGTAAAGGTAGGAGGCGGCTACAACCACAGGTTCAATCTATCTGATATGGTGTTGATAAAGGACAACCATATCAAGGCTGCCGGAGGTATAACCCCTGCTGTAGAGGCAGCCAGAAAGAACCTTTCTCATTCAGTGAAAATAGAAGTAGAGGTCGAGTCCATAAAGGAGCTTATGGAAGCTATTGATGCCAGGGCGGACATCATAATGCTGGACAACATGTCACTGGATATGATGCGTGAAGCTGTAAGTATAACCGGAGGCAAGGCGCTTCTTGAAGCCTCGGGGAACATGGCGCTGGAAGGGGAACGGAGCGTAAAGGCTGTGGCGAAAACAGGAGTAGACATAATATCGGTAGGGGCATTGACAAATTCTGTCGAAGCTTTAGATATAAGTCTCAGATTTTTGTAAAAACAGGCTTTGGAATAGAATGCTCATAGAGCAGGCTATTCCAAAGCTATTGTTTTTTGTAATGTGTCCTTTTTTCCTCCAGTGCATTATGTTAAAATAGGTATGTAATAGATAAAATGGAGTAAGTATCGACATTTGCATTTGATTCCGCGAAATAAGTAGAAAAAACAAATATTTTGTGAAATAATATCGTCAGTAGATATGAACTCTGTTGGAGAGTGTACTTAAATAAAACAAATTTAAGAAGTATATAATAAAATAGAGGTGATACAGTGAATGATGTATACAGTATTACATCGATAATACTTGCCGCAGGAGAAGGTAAAAGAATGTATTCCAAGCTGCCCAAGGTATTGCACAAGGTATGCGGAGCTCCACTGGTACAGCATGTCATTAATTGTGCCCGTTTACTTGGTGATGAAGAGCCTGTAGTGGTGGTAGGACATGGAGCAGAACAGGTAATGCAGGCAGTATCCGGTGTAAGATTCGCCATGCAGGAGAAGCAGCTTGGCACTGGCCATGCAGTAATGCAGGCGGAGAAGTATATAACAGATGGGGATATACTAATACTATATGGAGATGTACCGTTGCTCAGGGCTGAGGTATTGAAGGACATGCGTGATACCCACAGAAGGGAAGGCTATGGTGCGACCATACTGACTTCGGAATATGAGGATCCTACAGGTTATGGCAGGATAGTTAGGAATGAGCAGGGGCTTGTAGATTCAATAGTTGAGCATAAGGATGCCGATGACAGGATCAGGCAGATAAAGGAAATCAATTCGGGGATCTATTTCTTTTCAGGTTCAGAACTGAAAAAGGCTTTGAAGTTATTGAACAACAATAACGCTCAGGGAGAATACTACCTTACCGATGTTATAGAGATAATGAAGTCCAAGGGATTAAAAATCGGGGCTTATAAAATAAGAGAAAATGAGGATATACTCGGTATCAACAACAGGCTTCAGTTAAGTGAAGCAAATTCCATCATGAGCAGAAGAATAACAACAAGGCTTATGCTGGAGGGAGTAACCATATTGGACCCCAACAACACTTACATTGAGGCAGGGGTTAAGATAGAGCGGGATGTGACGATATATCCGGGCTGCATTATTGAGGGAGATACAGTGATACAGGAGGATTCGGTCATAGGTCCCAACACCAGGATAAGAAACAGCAAAATCGGAAGGGGAGTTACGGTGCAGAATTCAATAGTGCTTGACAGCTCTATTGGGGAAGGTACTACAGTCGGCCCTTTCGCATATCTGAGACCGGGAAACAAGATCGGTTGCCATGCGAAGGTAGGAGATTTTGTGGAGATGAAGAATTCCACCTTCGGAGACTACTCCAAGGCATCACACCTGACTTATGTGGGTGACGGTGATGTAGGCAACAATGTGAATCTTGGGTGTGGAGTTGTATTTGTGAACTATGATGGAAAGAATAAGAACAGAAGCTCCGTAGGGGACAATTCCTTCATAGGCTGCAATGTT
>CAZNMO010000017.1:0-2603 GCA_964574195.1 uncultured Clostridiaceae bacterium
GGTATTGCCAGCCCAAGCAGGAAGGTTGCAATTATCTTCTCTCTTTTTGTTCCCAGTATCCTGGTCGTCATAGTTGCCATTGTTACGCAGCCAAAGCCCAATATTATCGGGATTATAGCCTTTCCATTGAGGCCCAGTGACACAAGCAACCTGTCCACCAATGCTGCTATCCTCGGCAGATAACCGCTATCCTCCAGGAAGGCCATAAGCATATAGAAACCTATTATTAATGGAAGCAGCAGCCCAATTATATATACCGGAACCATTGTAAGTATTCCGAATTCTCCTATCAGCAAACTTCCAAAAAAGCTATTCTCACTTAATACCGGTGTCAAAAGGTTCAGTACAAAAGGCTTGTACATACCCTCCATTATTGTATCTTCAGTAAAGCCAACAACTGTACCTGCTACGAATATGCCTATTATCTTATACATCAAGTACAAGGTCAACCCAAGCAATGGCACGCCATATAAAGGCTTCAGCATCAACCTCCCAAGCTTTACCCCGAAGGATGCTCCATTGCTGGTCTCCTTCAGGACATTTTCTACAATATTCTCAACAGCCCTGCGCCTTTCAAGATATATCTCATCACGCATGCCTGCGGTCTTCATATTTAGCCTCTGTGCGACGATCTCGTCATCCTCAAGTATCATCAAAGCCTCTGCCTCACTACCGGTTCCTTCAGCAGTCTTGTTTATCAGCGCAGAAAGCTTTTCATTCCTATGCCCTTTTCTGGCGTTGGGTATAGCGGCCAGTACCTCCCGCATCCCGGTCCTCTTAGTGGCAGAGGTTGCTATAACAGGCACTCCAAGCAGCTCCTCAAGCTTGGTAACATCGATGGTAATACCGTTTTTCTGAAGCTCGTCCATCATATTTAAGGCAACAACCACCGGCTTGCCCATATCTATAAGCTGCTTTGTAAGGAATAGATCCCTGTCAAGATGCACACTGTCTATGACATTCAGAACAACATCAGCATCCAGTATTACATCCCTGGCTACTGTCTCCTCCTCATTAAAAGAGGAAACTCCATATACCCCAGGCGTATCCATTACCACATATTCCTTGTATTTTCCTACGCTTATGTCTACTGTCGTACCTGGAAAGTTCGACACATCCACATATATTCCTGTAAGCTGATTGAAAAATACTGACTTGCCGACATTTGGATTGCCTGCGAGCACCAGCTTGCTGCCTTTTACATTTTTATGATCTATATTATTGCATTGATGACAATTTCCCATAATCTTTTCCTTTCAGTAGCTTTACACCTTAGGCGTTGCTTTGTATATTTATTCTGCTATATTCCTTCTATTTCAATATCCTCTGCCAGACCTCGTCCTACTGCTATTTCCTGGAGCCTGTTCTGCAATATGATCGGGCCACCAGGAAGCTTTTCACTGCATAGGAAAGTTGCCCCCTCATATATTCCTATCCTTATAGCCTGTGTTTTCAAGTCGCTGTTGCCTATTTTCTTGATTTTGACCTTATTTCCCCTATTCACCTTGTCCAAAGTCATTTCTACAACCTCCTAATTGATATCCGTTCTCAATAACTACAATATAATACTATACTAATTGAGAATGATTGTCAATACCAATTAGAAAAAATAAAGTATTTAATTTTACTGAGCGAATTCAGGATAAGATATACAATAAAGGCGTGCTATCCAAAATGCCATGAATATCCTGACAGTGTCCATAAAAATGCAGAGAGGTAAAATGCCGAAAACTAAAAGAAGCCGGGATATCCCGGCTTCAAATGGTTCTGGTACTAATTTGACTCTTCCCTTACCAATTCCTCGTAAGCTTCTATAACTGTATTGAGTTCTTCTTCATCATCAATCCCTATAAGAATATCCTCACCGTTTTCATCCTGTTCGATCCTCAATACATATGCCTCATCCACTTCCTCAGCCTCCGGATCTCTTGTATCATCCCTCGGCAGTAGTATAGCATATTCATTCTCATCTACTTCCAGAGTAGCAACAACTTCAAACTCGGTCTCGTTTCCATCCTCATCATATAGAAGGATTATGTCCATTTCATCACTCATTCCAAATCACCTCAAATCTTAGTAGTTAAGGCTATTTTATCCTACTGACAAAACCCTGTCAATAAGAATACAGCCTATTACATTTTTGGCAAGTATTTACCTTAGTTTTTCATGTTGTCCAGATAGCCCTGTAATATCAATACCGCCGCCAGTTTGTCAATTACCTTTTTCCTGTTTTCGCGTCTTACATTTGCTTCAATAAGAGTCCTCTCTGCTGCACTGGTAGTGAGCCGTTCGTCCCACATTACAACTTCCACGTCAGGAAAATTTTCCTTCAGTATTTCTGTAAACTCAATTGTCTTTTCACCTCTTGGGCCAATGGTATTATTCATGTTTTTGGGTAATCCGATTACAATTCTTTTTATAGCTTTCTCACAAATAATGTTTTTTAAACAATCAATGTCATAATTTAAGCTTTTTCTTCTTATTGTCGTTATGCCGTGAGCTATCATTCCCAATTCATCACTTACCGCAACTCCTATGGTAGCATCGCCAAGGTCCAGGCCCATTATTCTCATAGTCCTTCTCCTTTGTTTTTTATGTGCGGG
>CAZNMO010000017.1:2613-23958 GCA_964574195.1 uncultured Clostridiaceae bacterium
GGGCGAACGCTGTTCGCCCCTACAGTTTTATGTTCTCTCTATACGAACATCATATGACCTTTATGCAAAAATCCGGGCAGGAGGCACTGCAATAGCCGCATAACACACATTTATCAGGGTCCACCACTGCCTTGCCCTCGCGTATGGTTATTGCCTTCTGTGCACATTTTCTGCTACAGCTCCCACAACCGCTACACCAGGTGTCGATATGCAGCCTCCTTCGCTTTGCCTTGAGCTTGCTGCTGATCTCCTCCGGAACATTTCCGCCCGCAAATATGGCCACATTGCTGATAACTTCTTCAACGCTCTGCATCCCTACAGCTATGGAATGCAGAGACCTGTTGTTCAGGACAAAATCAAAGCATTCTCCGCTGTTTCTTATCATATTTCCTCCGCCCAATGGCTTCATGGAGAATATCCCTTTACCTGCATCTGCCGCCTCCGAAACCGCTTTTAGCATGTCGGTTATACTGCCGTCTATAATTCCAAGGCCTGCAAGATTGACAATAGGGTGCAGCACTTCTATCTCCCTATATTTCAATGATGCCTGTACGGCGGCCACTGCATGGGTGGATATGCCGAAGCTTCTTATATATCCTTTTTCCTTTGCTCTTATAAAGTATTCCATGGCTTCCCGATGTCCCTTGAGTGTATACTCGCTTTCCTGTTCATGCAGTGAAAAAATGTCTATATAGTCAGTGCCCAGTTCTTTTAGAGCTTTGGAGAGGCTCTTTTCCGCACCTTCCACATCATATGCATAGCACTTTGATGATATTATTATCTTTTCTCTTCTACCTCTGATGGCTTCCCTTATATAATCATATGTCCGATATAGTTCGGCAGTGTCTATAAAATTCACTCCAAGATCCAATGCGGCTTTAATTACCGCTGAACCTTCCTCAAGACCAAGTCCCGCCTGCAAAGGGCCTATGGTAAGGCTTCCGAAGCACAGTCTTGAGACCTCCAGTTCAGTGTTCCCCAGCTTTCTGTATTCCATCTGTTTCTTCCCTTTCCCCTATACATATCAGCAGTAATGTAAATATCATATATATCATTGCAGTTGAAGCCATAACGATCCCTGAATCGTTTAACGCAAAACCTGCCATAGCTGCCCCTGTGATACCTATCCATGAGCATTTCAGGTAAAGCCTGCTCTCAAATATTCTCTTAAGCAGCTTTGCGGGTCTGTAAAGCATTACAGCGATGATTGCAATGATAATGATCAATACCTTTGTCCATATAGTATACCTCATAAGCCTGATGTTCATGGATACTTTTCTTCCAATGGTAGAGCTGATCACTCCTAATCCGTTTTGGCCGGCATCTGACACCAGACTCCCCATATGGGAGCTGCTGCAGATACCCAGTGAATCTGATAGGATAAAAAAGCCTGCTGCTGCAATTATCAACAAAATACCAAGAAAAACATTCCTTTTACTAAATTTTATACCATATTGCACATAATATGCAAGCAAATACCCGGCTGCGGCTGCAAGGGCACCTCCAAAATTGGCACCCAGAAAGCTGAGTCCCAAAGACAAAGTGCAGACTGCATAGAATATTATAGACACTGCTTTACTGTACGGTCTGCCGTTGTGGTCCTGAAGACTGCCGTACGCTGCGAGGGAGCTGCCTATATACATTCCTGTGTATTCATTGCCAATACCATAAAACCTGGCACCTATAATGGGATCATAACCTAGGACCGACTTTTTAATAAAGGGACTTCCGGATAGAATATCCATAGACAAGCCGGCAAGAAGCAGCAAACAAATGATAAACATTCCCTTTACCCTATCTTTGAAAAGCATTTGCACTAAAAAAGATATTGATAATGCAAATGCTGATGAGACAAGCAAGTAAGCGGCAGGAGAATCTTCTGTCAAAGAAACAGGCATGTATAAATATACCAGCGGAAAAACAAGCATACTGTATGAAGCAACGCAACAGCCTTTCGATATGGATATCCGCTGGGTTCCCCTATATAAAACAGCAGCAAAAAGCAGCAGCATGACCGTCATAGCGAATATAGCATATGCAGTAAGCACAGGAGTCCTCAGCCTTGATACCCTGACTGCTTCTTCATTCATGATCTCAAGTCTGCTCAAAGGGTTTTCCCTTTTGATCTCCTTTATAGCACTGCTTTTAGAATAACCAAGCTTCCATTCTATAAAGGCGGACAGGTCACTATTTGCAATTATGCCCTCACGCCTTGTATTCTCTGAATACAGTAACCCATTCCCTCCGCTTCCGAATACAATGACCGGCGTAAGCCTGTTGTTCTTCTCCGCTTCACGGCTGGAGGGATATGTTGATATAAAGATCAATGTGTCGAAACCTCCTTTGCTCACAAGTCCCTCCATAAAGCTGTCTATCCGCCCCATAGCTGCTTCCCTGCAAGCCAGGTATGCTTCCTCACACATTTGGTCGCGAAAATACTCCAGTCTCGCCATATCACCTGTTTCTACCACCATAAATGAAGAGGCCGGCAGATATTGCTTGTACAATTCTGCCAGCCTTTTATAATCAGTTCTCTTTCCATATGGAAACAGCGCATCTTCTGTTAACAAGCTTTCCGTTTCACCCAGGTCAATGCTTCCGCTGTGGTCCATTACCATAACCATTGAGCTTCTGTCTATCTCATCCCTGTCGGAATTCCCAAGGAAACAGGTTTTTCCGTTTTTGATATTTACTGCTTCACCCAGATAGCCGATGTAATTGATATACTCACTGCCTTTGTTACGCAGTTTCAGCCTGTTGATGTCGGTATATACCAGACTGCCTGCAGTAGGGTTGCGGCCGCTGATAAGCCGATACTGCTCAAGCATACTGTCAGCACTGCCTCCGGCTGCCATTTTCTTGTCCATCTCAAGCTTTTTTCCCGAACCAATGATCAGCTTGGATCTTTCCACACCTGCCTTGCCCGGCTGACGATTGCTCATCAGCCCGCTGCTGCTTACTGAAGCCAGCTTCCGCATAAACCCCATAGACTTGATGTCACTGATATCAAGGTAATCGGCAATGACCAGGACTACCTTTTTATCCCTCTCCAAGTTATCTGCCGCACATAATACAGGTGTATTGACTACAAAAATACACCCTAATAAAGAAAAAAAAGCAATAATGCTTTTATTCAATCCAATCTCTCCTGACAGGAACGATGATTATTTTCCTTCGACATAAGCTCTTACAAGCTCTTCAAGAAGTTCATCCCTTTCAAGCTTCTTTATAAGGCTTCTTGCATTATTATGGCTTGTAATATAGGTCGGGTCCCCTGAAAGTATGTATCCTACTATCTGGTTTATGGGGTTATAGCCTTTTTCCTTAAGTGCGCTATATACGGATAAAAGTATCTCAGGTGCTTCATACTTTTTCTCCGTTTCGACCTTGAACTTCATAGTATCTTCAAATCTTTCACTCATTTTTCCACCCCCGACTTCATGTTATACGAATTGCAAGCTTTTAAGATCAATTTGTCCGCAATAGGTATATATATAATATAATATAGATATTTCAGCATTTCAAGGAAATGTTTGCATATGTAATATGATTGTCATATGAGGGAGTGCAGGATATGCACCCCCTTCATGTTAGCTAATAGTCACCACTACCTTATGCTCAGTACCGTCTTCCCTAAGCTGTATCTCACCGCTCTCAAGCCGAACACCGTCTATAACTACAGTGACATTTCCACGGCTGAGCCGGTCAGGGTTTCTGACAGTTATGTTATAGCTTGTGCCCTTAGTGTGCTTATACCTGATATTGTACTCAGACCAGTCCTTTGGTATACATGGATCCATCACAATTTTTCCGTCCTTTTTCTTGAATCCCAAAATCTGCTGCACGCCTGTATTGTACATCCAGCCTGCAGCACCTGTGTACCAGGTCCAACCACCTCTTCCGGTGTGCGGCGGTACTGCGTACACATCTGCTGACATTACATAAGGTTCAACCTTGTAACGTGACGCTTCCATCATGGTATTGGCATGGTTTATAGGATTCAGCATTGAGAAAAGCTCCCATGCCTTGTCTCCATTCCCCAGCATTGCGTATGCCATGATGACCCATACTGCTGCGTGAGTATATTGACCGCCGTTTTCCCTTACACCGGGCAGGTAACCCTTGATATAACCGGGCTCCAGATCTCCTTCGTCAAATGGCGGCGTAAGGAGCATTACAAGCCCGTCATCCTTCCTGATGAGGTACTGCTCAACTGCGCCCATGGCCTCTTTGATCCTCTCCTGGTTGCCCGCTCCTGATATTATCGCCCAGGTCTGTGCCAGCGAATCGATCTTGCACTCTGTATTCTCCGCTGATCCCAGTGGTGCGCCATTATCAAAGTACGCCCTTCTATACCAGTTTCCGTCCCAGGCATTATCCTCCTGGGCCTTTGCTATTTCCTTAGCAATATTGATATACCGGTCCGCCTTGTTGTGATCCTGTTTCATTCTGCAAAGTCCCGAGAATTTCATGAGTATATCGTAAAGGAACCAGCCCAGCCATACGCTTTCACCCTTTCCCTTGTTGCCAACGGTGTTCATCCCATCATTCCAGTCACCTGAGCCCATGAGAGGAATACCATGATGTCCGAATTTCAGCCCTCTTTCTATTGCTCTTATGCAATGCTCATAAAGAGAACTGCTGGTCTCGGAAACAATGGGAATATTGTAGCGTTCATCCTCGCCTTCCCTTAGCGGCTCCTCCTCCAGGTAGGTTGCATTGATGTCAAGTACGCCGAAATCACCTGTTCTGGCTATATAATTTGTTGTCACATAGGGCAGCCATAAAAGGTCGTCTGAAAATCTTGTCCTTATACCCTTGTTGGTGCCTGTATGCCACCAGTGCTGAACATCTCCCTCTATAAATTGACGTGATGCGTGAAAAAGCAGTTGATTTTTTGCAAGCTCCGGCATAGAGTCAACAACAGCCATAGAGTCCTGAAGCTGATCTCTGAAGCCGTATGCTCCTCCTGCCTGGTAGAATGCCATTCTGGCCCATATCCTGCAGCAAAGTGTTTGGTATAACAGCCAGCCATTCAGCATAATATCCATATTCCTGTCCGGAGTTGATACCTCTACCTTTCTCAGCAACCCCTCCCAATATGCCTTCACATCTGACAGTGCCTTGTTGACTTCCCTTGGATTCCTGTATTTTTCCGAAAGCGTATTCACCAGCTTCAAGCTTTCAGCCTGGCCGAACACAAATACCTTCTGCTCCTTTGGTTTCAACTCAATAACAGCCTGGATGCAGGCACATGGATCAAAACCGGCTCCAATTGTGTTTGACAGTCTATCTTTCCTGAGTGCTTCGGGGTGTTTCAGGCTTCCCATATTACCTAGGAATTCCCGTCTGTCACCAGTATAGTATCTGGTCTCGGCATTTGTATCCAGGAATGCGATCCTGCCTGGAAAGTCGGTATTATAGTTGTTTCTTATCAATATTGCTCCGTTCCCGTTCAGTTCCGTATAAACATGCCGGGCACTCAATTGCTCTGATACTCCAAGTACTGACCTGACATAATAGGTCGCAGACAGATGTCGTTTTGTACCTGTAGTATTTTTCAGCTTCAGTATACAAAGCTTCACGCTGTCCGATACAGGTACGAATTCCACCAGTTCATGCTCTATCCCCCTCCAATGCTGTGTGAAACTGGAATATCCAAAGCCATGTCGTATTATATAGGTTGCTTCTGTCCTGATGGGCTTTGGCGTTGCAGACCATATCTCACCAGTCTCCTCATCCCTCATATACAATATTTCTCCGGAAGGATCAAGAACAGGATCATTGGACCATGTGCTAAGCTTGTTCTCCCTGCTGTTTTCCGACCAGGTGGTCGATGCTCCAGACTCAGTTACCATGAAGCCAAAGCTGCTGTTTGCTATAATATTGCTCCAGGGCAGCGGAGTATTCATTCCTTCATTGAGTCTTATCACATATTCCCTGCCCTCCCTGTCAAAGCCGCCGAAGCCGTTGAAACCTTGGAGTTCAATTTGTTTCGTAGTGTTTTTACCGTAGGCCTTTGTTTTCTCTTTCCAGCGCTTATACTCAAAAGCATTCACTTCATTTTTTATCCTGCCCTGTGCTGTCAGTGAACCATTCCAGCCTTTCAATACCAATCTAGCCTCTGCGGCAAGCAGCAGCTTATCCTCATCCGGCATCACGCTGCCTTGCCTTATATAAACGCCACTGGACTTATCCCTTATATCTCTGGCGTGGCTTACGGAAATCATGTCCTGTAGCATGGTGAACAACGGCTGGCTGTAACTGCTCTCTTCCTCGTTTATGATCACCAGATCTACAAGGAGTCCTTTCAATCTCCAGTATTCATGGGCTTTCAGCAGTTCCTTCACAATATCTGCTTCCTCTGCCTTGCTGATATGTGCAAGTACTATCGGGAGATCACCGGAGATACCATAAGCCCACAAACCCGACTGGCCTTTCCTGTTACCTGTGATGGCATTCTCCTGTCGCCTTCTCAAAGGGCTCAAGTATAATATTTGGGACATAAGCTGCCTGAATAGCTCGATTTCACTCTTTTTAAGATTCAGGTATCTCATCTCCACTTGGCTCCTGGTCCATGCCAGTTCAAATGCCCTTTCTATTGAAGCTGTATCGTGGTATTTCTCGGACAGGAGAATTGCCTTTTCCCTGTTATCCGACACACCTGTAATATAGTTCAATTTTGCCGCCTGTCCCGGCTGCAGCCTAACCCTGCACCTAAGACTCATTATGGGGTCCAATACCGGTCCAACAGTATTTGTCAAAGGATGGCTGCCCTCAAGAGCAGCAGGCTTTTCTACAGAATTGCCCCTGCCTATGAATCTGGCTCTGTCTGTTTCGTATTGTATACCTCCAAGTACCTCTTCCTTAACAGTAAGCTCATGGAAAGCATACATTGTTTTCTTGTTTTCCTCCCTTGGCCTTCTTGCAGCTACAAGGGTATTGTACCTTCCAAGATACTCCGTTCTTATGAACAGGTTACTGAAGGTAGGATGCGCCAGATCGGAGGCTTGAGGAGTTATCACGACTTCCATATAACTGGTTATTTCCAGCATCCTCGCCTGCTGGCTGTGGTTTGTGAGGGTTATCCTCCTTATTTCCACGTCATCCTCCGGTGATACTATTATCTCGGTATTTGTGTCTATGTCACCGTCAGTCCTTGAAAGAGTGACCTTATCCTGTGAAAATATCACATTGTAACGGTTCGGCAGCATGCTGCCGGGTTTCAGAGAATTAGACCACATGGATCCGCCTTCAACGTCCTGTATATAGAAGAACATGCCTGATTCATTCAAAATGCTGTCTTCTCTCCAGCGTGTGACCGCCAGGTCCCTGTATCTGCTGAAGCCTGACCCGTTATCTGTGACCATTACAGAGTAATCGCCGTTGGAAAGCATATGGACCTCAGGAAGTATGTTGTTGTTGAAGCCCAATACCTTTGTATACTCCACATCCTCCTTTGCAGCTTCCTCGAAAGGTTCTATCTTCTCTTTGTAATCCTTCGCAAAGATCACCTTGGAAGGTACCCTCTCCTGCATCAGAATATCCACTGCCTTTATCTCAGGCTCTCTGTGGAACCTTTCCTGCAATATGAAATTATTGATAGTATTATTTAAAGCCAGGAAGCTCATTCCCTGGTGATGTGCCATAAAGCTTTTTACTATCCTGTTCTTTTTTCCCTTCTTCAGCCTTTCCGGAGTGTAATCTACAGCCTCATAAAAACCATAAGGGCTATCCAGCCCTTCCTCCTTTAGCTTGAGGATATTGATAACTGCTTCTCTGGGGTCGACCATCAAAGCCAATACGGTCGCATAAGGCGCAATCACAGTATCATTCACCAAACCGCGCTTAAGCCCCAGGCTTGGTATCCCGAAAGCCTTATACTGATAGTTGAGTCTGAAGTCAAATGCATAATAACCTGATTCAGAAACTCCCCAGGGTACTTTTCTCTTTCTGCCGTAATCCCTCTGACAACTGACAACAAAATCATAAGTCTCATGAAGCAGGGTATTAGGATAATCCCTGGTTATAAGAAGCGGCATCAGATACTCGAACATTGTACCCGTCCATGATATAAGACCCTTATGACCATTGACTATAGTCAGCGTTCGGTTCAGCATGAACCAGTGCTCCTTTTTCACCTCTCCTCTTGCTATGGCGATCAGACTTGCCTGCCTTGCCTCTGAAGCCAGCAGGTCGTAGTAGGATTTTGTAAGCTGTTCCTCCTCCTCGTTATACCCTATGGAGAACAGTTTTCTTTTTCTGTCAAAAAGCGGGAGAAAGGATGTGGCATTAATGAGCTTTTCAAGCCTTTCAAGCATGTTGTCAAAAGCTTTTTGCCGGTCCGGATCCGCCTGTACTGCTCCTTGCATGTTCAATTCCTTCAGAAAGCTCCCCGCTGCTTTGTGCAGTTTTATGCCCCACTTTAAGCGCTTCAGCTCACTGACCTTCAGTATATCCTCCAACAACTTTGCGAAAGCGTTTTCCGAAAGTGTTTCGTTGGCAATTGCATTAGTGAACAGTTCGTGGTCCATATGCAGCTGTGGATCCTCCTGTTCGGCCAACTCCAGTGTGTCCATTAGCCCTGAGACCATATTTAGATCAATTAAAGGCTTGTTTTTATATTCCAAAAGCCCTTGCCTCAGTGTCATCAGGTGAGCTACAAAATTCCCGCTGTCTACAGTGGATATATAGCTGGGCCTCAATACTTCCAGGGTTATGGTGTCATACCAGTTGTACAGATGGCCTCTCCACTTTTTCAGTTTTTCTATGGTTGTTAGTGTATTGTCCAGCCTTTCAAGCATTTCCCCAGTGCTTATGTATCCCATGTCCCTGGCGGAAAGTATGGAAGCAAGCAAAAGCCCTATATTCGTTGGTGAAGTCCTGTGTGCCACACCATTGGGCGGATCCTCCTGATAATTATCCGGTGGCAGGTAATTATCCATAGCACTGACAAAATCCTCAAAAAAGCTCCAGGTCTTCCTTGCCAGGAGCCTAAGCTCCATTAGCTCCGATTGGCTCAGCACTGACTTTTCATTGACATTCGGCTTACTTATCCAGTGAGCCGCAGCGGGTGCGCAAGCCCATAAGACAACCAAAGGCAGTAGACCAAGCAATGCCTCCGGTGAACTGTATACTCCCAGCAGCAAGGCTGCTGCTGCAGCTGCAGGGCATAGCCACATACGTCTCCAATAACTGGCCAGGTCATTATTCAAAGCAAGCTCTACATCGGCTGCGGTGACCCATTCCAGCAGGTTTTTTCTACTGATCATCACTCTGTAGATGGTTCTTGCTACCGCATCAAGCATAAGCTGCGCCTGATGAGGCAGAAAGGCTATTACCAGGAGCATCTGCTGTAAGGGAGCATTTATACGTTCAAGCAAGGTATGATCTGCTTTTTCTCCATCCACGCCGCCTGAACTGAACACAGCTTCAAAAAATCCCATAATAAGGGGTATCGCAATTGCTAACAATGTAAAGCCTATCCATACAAGCGCATTGCCGGGAAGCACCCAAAGCGCCAGAAATATGAGCAAAAGCTCACCAGGCGCAACCAGGCTCCTTCTCAGATTATCAAATATCTTCCACCTGTTTATTGCAGAGAGAGGGTTCCTTATGGTTTCACCTTTTGCGTTTATCACTTTGCCTGATAGCCAGGGTAGAAGCTGCCAGTCTCCGCGAACCCATCTGTGCTGCCTCATAGAATGGGCATTATATCTTGACGGGAAGCTGTCGATAAGCTCAATGTCGGTTACCAGACCTGTCCTCACATGAGCACCCTCCAGAAGGTCATGGCTAAGCACAGTGTACTCAGGTATCTCATTCCTCAGAATGCCCTGAAACACCTCCAACTCATATATTCCCTTCCCGGTGAAGATGCCTTCGGCAAAATAGTCCTGATAAATATCAGAGACCGCATTGGTATATATATCTATCCCGCCCTGCCCGCCAAAGATGGAAGCAAATCGTGAAGCATTGGCACTAATTATATCAATACTTATCCTTGGCTGCAGCAAGCCGTAGCCCTCGGTGACTATCCCCTTTTCCCTGTCAACTACAGCCCTGTTCAGAGGATGGGTCATAGTTCCGATAAGCTTTCTTGCGATTTCAATACTTAATTTTGTATCAGCATCTATAGTGATCACATACCTGACATTTTTTAAAGCGCTGATATTGCCTTCAATATGTTCAAAGCTAAGCTTCCTCCTGCCTAAGAGCAGTTCGTTGAACTCATAGAGGGCACCCCTCTTTCGCTCCCAGCCCATCCACCGGTCCTGATACTTGTTGTATATTCTTTTTCGGTGAAGAAAGAAAAACCTGTCATTTTCCCTACCATATTTCTTATTTAATTCCCTTACTTTGTTAATAGCCGCATTGAGGATCTCCTTGTCTCCTGGCGCTGTTTCCGAGTCATTGTCCTTATAGTCGCCCAGCAGTGCAAAATAAAGGTTATCCTCCCTGTTTGCCAGATAATACTCCTCCAGGTTGAGCAGCAGCTTTTCTGCAGTGCTTCCTTTGGTAAGGAGTGTAGGTACTACTACCACTGCAGTCGAATCTGCAGGTATCCCGTCCAGCAGTTCAAGCTTCGGCAAAAATGCAGGGGGTTTGATATGTACCAATATCCAGTTTACTACAGCCACTGCAATATCACTTGCCGGAATCAACAGTACAAGGCTTAGCAGCAAAAGACTGCCCGGACTGGAAGCTCCTTCGTTATATGCATGGTTCAGCAGTACAAGTATCATCAGGACAGTTACAATCGCTAATGAAAAGAAATACAATGCAGCATTGGAGAAGCCCGTTATTGTTGAATGTCCTATCCTGTTTATAAGCTGCTCCTTCTCACTCCTGAAAAGGTAATAACCTATGTGCTTTCCATCCTCTATTGCACAATCTATGAGTTTTTTTGCCACCTGTACCTCTGATACCTTCAGCTTTTTTGATAGCTTCTCAACCTCATGACGATAGCTGTCCCTTGATGGGAAATCCATTTTTCTGTATATATCAGCCGGATCCTTGCGTAATATCTGTTCCACCTGACTCAGCTCTTCAAATATAAGCTTCCAGTCAAGGGTGGCTATGATACGCAGGCTTGTTATGGAATTTCCCATGGATACCTGCCTTGATGCCTGCTCCCTATGCTCCAGATGTGTAATGCTCTCTGAGGTCGTATGCTGTTCGCTGAGTCTTTCATCTATATACTGGATTATCGGAGCGATCTCAATGCCATGCTGCTTCAACCTGTTGAGCAGGTGTTCCCCATAGGAGGGATTGATGGACTCCAGATGTTTCATGTTTTCCTTGGCAAGGTTCAAAAGCTCCTCAGGCTTCTTATCCTTGTAGGAAAGCAGCTGCTCAGCAAGTTTTTCAGCCTTATGCCACTGCTGCTGTGAGGATTCTATACTCTCACATACATGCCTGATATGTTCGATCAACGCCATCCTGACCATCATAGGTATTGACCACAGCTCGCCTGAGGAAAGCAATGATTGTGTCTGATATGCTTCAACAAAGCCCACCAGCTGCTTGTCATCAAACCTTCCGTCAGTATGAGAGACCAGCTCCAAAGCAATGGCATATACCCTGGGGTAGCCCTTCAGCACCCCGGATCTCAGCCTTGGAAGCTGTGAGTAGTATTTTCTTGAAAGGTTCTGCCGTATCTCCTTTACCTGTTCCTCAATAATATAAAAATTGTCCAAAAGCCATTCAGCAGCTGGAGTCACGCTGCTTCGCACATTGGAGTATTCATTCAGCTCCTTGTAAACCGTAGTAATGAACCTGAAGTTTTTGTTCATCCTGCTTTCCAAGCTGTAATGCGGCCTCGTGCCCTTTCCGACTGCATGCTTGTTGGCCAGCTCCAAGGCATGCTTTTCCAACTCCTCGGCATTGAGTATGGCATCATACACCTCAGGCTCATCCCTGTCTATAATATATAGCAGCCTGGCAAGCAGGTAAATCAGGATAGCTGCAAGCACCAATGCCGTCAAATATATATAGAAAATCAAATTGCTCAATATAATCCTCACCAACCCTTATGTATATCCTTCTGTCATTCTTCTTCTGCAGCATTCGAAGCTACGATATTCCTTATCCTTTCAGTGAATTCGGCAGCCAGTTCTCTGGCGTACTCTTCCGAAGACCCCTCTGCATATATATTGCACACCGGCCGCTCACTGTCTGGAAGTATCAGCACCCAGCCATTTTCATTATTTATCCTTACACCTTCAAACAGCTCGATCTCCCTGTTCTTGTTTTCCTCTATGATTTCCCTTATGACCCTGCCTTTATGTCTCCAATCACATTGCACTTCATTTCTCTCCATATGAAAGTGGGGCAGCTCATTTACCAGGTCATACAAAATGACCGAATTTGCTGCCATGAAGTCCAGAAGGCTTCCCACACCCCATATGCCGTCAAAATTCAATATATATTGGAAAAGTGATTCCTCCATATCCTGCTTCCGGTCAAACATCTCCTTCATGATTGCTGCCGGAGTGTTCTTGGTCCTCACTACCTCTATATCGTAGCACTCAGCCATTTTTTCTATTATCCGCGAGGCTGTATGAGGGACAATAAGCCTCTTTTCCATTCCGCTTTTCAAAATTATCAGGGAGATCAGTGCCAGCTGCTTATCCTTATCCAATATCCTCCCTTTGTGGTCAATGAGTACTACACTTTCTCCATCCTCATTAAGCACCACTCCCATACCTGCTCCATATTTCACAGTCAGCTCCGCAATGCGGTTGTTTTCCGTATATGACCTTATTCCAGCCTTATCAACTGAAAGGTCACTCTCCAAAATTACTTCTTCAACATAGCACCCCAGGTTTCTGAAATAAGAAGAAGCCAATTCAACCACCTGCTTTGACATGGAACCTACCACAAGCTTGAAGCTTGCAGCCTTTATCTTCCCATAATCCTTCAGCATATTGGTGCCGGTCTGGATATAGTAGTCTGAAAAATTTTCCACCCTGACTATATCCTTGATGTTATCTGCATTGCACCTTTTAAAATCCTCTCTGGTAAAGCTGTTTTCTATCTTTTTCTCCAGAGCCCTGTCGATATTGATCCCATCACCATTGGAGAATTCCAGATGCACTTTGTTTTCGATATTGTAATCCTTCCAAATATGCACACCACCTTCAGCCTTATAGAACCTAACAGCAAAGCGCATTATCGGCATTACTGCATTTTCAATGCTTATTACGCCAACACCTGTAGACAATATTCCCGCTATGAAGGCATCCTTTATTATCTCCGATGCGTTTGAGCCGTCGCTGCTGACAATTACTCTAGAATTCTCCTTGACTGTGCTTCCAAAGGCAGAGCCTAATCTTGACGCAAATTCAGGTGTGATGTTTACATTGAAATCTCCGTTTACATCCCTGTAGCCAAACAGGGTTTTTGATGCCTTGGTACCCCATACCAGGTTCTGTGTAATAATAGCGTCGGCTTCTATATATTTTTCCGGCCATATCTTGATATCCGGCTTTATTATCGCTCCTGAATCCAGTGTAGTGCTGCTCCCTATAACAGTGTTTTCGAATAGGTGAACACCCTCCTTGATCGCCGCACCACTGCATATGACCGCACCTCTGCTTTGCACATGTCGTCCTATCCGACTGTTTTTCCATATTATACTTCTCTTAATAGAGGTCCCTTCTGATATTTCACAATTGTTACCGATTATAGCAGCCTCCAGCAGTACATTCCTCTTTATTCTGCAGTTGCTGCCAATAAGCACAGGAGCATTCAGCACACAGTTTTCATCTATATCTGTATTGCTTCCAACCCATATTCCCTTGCTTATCTCACTATACCCTATATCCGTCCTTACCTTTCCTCTCAACATGTCGAAATTGACTTCCTGGTATACTCTAAGGTCTCCGATATCATTCCAGTAGTCTTTGGTAACATACCCATACATGGGGACATCATCCTTCAGCAGCTTCGGAAACAGGTCCTTGCTGAAATCAAAGTTATCGCCCTTTTTGTAATAGTGGAATATATCAGGCTCGAGTATGTAGATTCCAGTGTTTATGGTATCGCTGAACACCTCGCCCCAGCTTGGCTTTTCCAGAAAGCTGGTGATCCTGCCGTCTTCATTGGTTATTACTACCCCATATTCCAGCGGAATGGGAACTCTTTTCAATACCAGTGTTGCCTTTGAACCCTTTGACTTATGAAAGTCCAGTGCTTTTTTCAAGTCTATATCCGTAAGGGCATCTCCACTTACGATCACAAAGGTATCATCCAGAAACTCCTCTGCGTTCTTTACGCTTCCTCCAGTACCCAATGGCGTATGCTCAACATAATACCTGAGGCTTACACCCAACTCCTCACCATCTCCGAAGTGATCCGTTATGACGGCGGGAAAATATGCCAGAGTAGCGGCAATATCTGTTATACCATGTTTCTTGAGTAGATCGATTATGTACTCCATAACAGGTTTGTTAAGTACAGGCACCATGGGCTTGGGAATACCGCAGGTCACGGGCCGCAGCCTTGTGCCCTCCCCTCCGGCCATTATCACAGCTTTCATCTTGTCACCCCAAAAATATATTTTAAAAACAGCATATCCGGTATTTTCCCCTGCTGGCTGAATTTTTATAACAAGATTTCAATGAGGGTTTTTGCACTTATAAGAAAGAAAAGAAATCCAAGCTACACATCATGTCGTTTATTCAATATTTTGGGGGTTTTAATCCCAATCAGACCTGTATATTGAAGTAAGAACCCTTTGCGCTGACTAAAATAGTGATAAAATGTAGTTTTCGTCCAATTTTGCAAAAATAATAAGTGAAATGAATATTAATAAGTGTTAAAATATTACTGGGTGTATATAAGCACTTATTAATAGGGAAAAATACCACTAAATTTATTAATATTTTTAAAGGGGGAGAACCAATAATGAGTAAACCAGTTTTGTCCGCTCACTTTGAATCAAGGACACCTTCGGATGTAAGACTTGCACAGATGAAGTATGAAGAGCGCAAAGTAAAACCTCAGGCTGTTATCAATGTAGGTATCGGAAATGTATCACTTCCGACCAACCCAGCCATGATGAAAAGGATGTTTGAACTGGGCGCACCTGAAAGCCCGTTTGCAAAGGGTGTTATCAGGTATACCACAACTGCCGGTACAGTTGAGTGCCAGGATGCTTTCAAAAACATTCTCAAATGTGAAGGCTTCGACACGAGCAAATTATTCGTACAGATAACCGATGGCGGATCCGCTTCCATGGAATTACTACTGCTTGGCGTATGCGGACCTGCTGGCAGCTCTGAGAAGCCGCTCATGGTTATCGACCCTGCCTACACCAACTATATCTCCTTTGCAGAAAGAGTTGGCAGAAAGATAGTTACAGTAACCCGTAAGCTGGGTGAAACTGGCAAATTCAGTCTTCCTGAGCTTGGTGAAATTGAAGAAGCAATCAAAAAGCACAAACCTGGAGCATTGCTTGTTATACCTTATGACAATCCTACAGGACAGTATTATGATTATGAAACACTTAGAGGACTTGCAGCTCTTTGTGTTAAATACAATATGTGGTTTGTAAGTGATGAAGCTTATCGTGAGCTGTTCTATGATGAAGGCAAGCTGGTTAGTATCTGGGGAATCACCGATGCTGACGTACCTGGCATAGAAGGCAGAAGAATGAGCATAGAAACTACATCAAAGGTTTGGAATGCATGCGGCTTGAGAATCGGCGGACTCATAACTGACAGCCCCGAATTCAACAACAGATCAGTGGCTGAATACACAGCAAACCTCTGCGCCAATGCGATAGGCCAGTATATATTCGGAGCACTGGCTCATCAGACAAAGGAAGAAATAGCTGACTGGTGCAAGGGCATAAGAGAATACTACAAAGAACTGATTTTCAATGTATACAACGGTCTCAAGAAGGAAGAACCAGGCTTGATCGTATCCAGCCCCGACGCTTCCATATACTCAGTAATAGACGTTAGAAACGTTGTAAAACCTGGCTTTGATTCAATTGACTTCGTTCTTTATTGTGCAGGCGAAGGTTCCGTTAATCTGGAAGGAGTAGAAACAACACTGTTGGTTGCTCCAATGAAGGGCTTCTACAATGTTCCAAAGGGAGAAAAGAATCCAGGAGCTACACAGTTCCGTATCTCCTTTGTTGAAACTCCAGAAAAGATGGCAAAGGTTCCTGAGTTGTTCGTAAAGCTTCTGAGACAGTTCGAAGCACAGAGATAAAAAGTAATATAAAAAAGGTGGAAAGCAACTGCTTTCCACCTTTTTCATGTCTATTTTATCATATTCTTCAATATCTCAGGCACTGCATCCATTGCAGCCTTCACTTTGTCTGCATCCTTTATACCGCCCTGCGCCATGTCAGGCCTGCCGCCGCCGCTGCCGCCTGCAAGCTTGGAAGCCTCCTTGATGACATTTCCGGAATGAACTCCCTTTGCAACTGCTTCCTTTGAAGCCATTGCCAACAGCACTGTCTTCTCTCCGTCAAAGGTATAGAGCATTATGAAGGCATTTCCCAGCTTGTCACGGAGTTTGTCTCCCATATCCCTCAAGCCGTCTATGTCCATATTGTCCAGTTTTGCTACCAGGTATTTTACACCCTTCTCTTCCTTTGCAGTCGTTGCCAGCTCATCGAGCATTCCTACAGCCAACTGGGACTTGAATACTGCTATTTCCTTTTCGGCATCCTTAAGCTGCTTCATGAGGCCGTCGACCTTCTTCAGGCTCTCGCTTGGGTGCACCTTCAGCCTGTCACACAGCTCGTTCATCAGCTTCTCTTCTTCCTTAACATACTCATAGGCCTTTTCTCCTGTTACTGCCTCGATCCTCCTTACGCCTGCGGCAATACCGCCTTCGCTGAGGATCTTGAACAGCCCTGCCTGGCTGGTGGTCTTCAGGTGTGTGCCTCCGCACAGCTCTACACTGTAATCTCCCATTCTTACCACTCTTACCGTTTCGCCGTATTTCTCACCGAAAAGTGCCATGGCTCCAAGTTTCTTTGCTTCATTGATATTGGTCTCCATTATATTTACATCAAGGCTGTCAAGTATGGCTCCATTTACTTCCTTTTCTATCAGGTCAAGCTCTTCCTTGGTCAAGCCCTTGAAGTGAGAGAAGTCGAACCTGAGTCTGTCAGGTGTTACAAGAGAGCCAGCCTGTTCTACATGTGTGCCCAGATATTTCCTCAGAGCCTTCTGCAGCAGATGTGTGGTTGAATGGTTCCTGGCTATTGCCATCCTTCTCCTGGAATCTATCTCAGCTATGCAGGCAACTCCTACCTTGACCTGGCCGGATATGACCTTGCAATGGTGTGCGAACCTGTCTCCTGTAACCTTCTTGACATCCACTACCTCCAGCTGGAAGCCTTCTCCTGTTATCCTTCCTGTATCTGCAGTCTGACCGCCGCTTTCTGCATAGAAGGGAGTAACATCAAGTATTACATTGACTTCTTCACCTTCTTTGGCCAGTTCAGTCAGTTCGCTGTACTTCACTATTGCTTTTACTACAGCTTCAGAAGTGAACTTTTCATAACCCACAAATTTCGTCTTTATGCTCCAGTCTAT
Source organism: uncultured Clostridiaceae bacterium (assembly GCA_964574195.1). Taxonomy (GTDB): domain Bacteria; phylum Bacillota; class Clostridia; order Lutisporales; family Lutisporaceae; genus BRH-c25. The sequence goes on from CAZNMO010000017.1 coordinate 20,178, forward strand.
CTTTGCGTATATGTCTTCCTTCCAGCTTTCTGCACTGCTGTCTGCCCTTGCGGCCCTTGCCCTTTCCCTCTGGCTCTGCATTTCCTTCTGGAAGGTCTCCTCATCTATCTTGAGCCCCTGCTCCTCCAGTATGTCTCTGGTAAGATCCAGCGGGAAGCCATAGGTATCATACAGTCTGAAGGCGTTTTCTCCCGAAAGGGTGTCTTCCTTTGTCAGCTTCAGCTCATCTATGTAGCCCTGGAGTATGTTCAGACCCTGGTCAAGAGTCTCATAGAACCTGTCTTCTTCTACCTCTATAATATTGAGTATATAATCCTTCTTTTCCCTTAATTCCGGATATGCATCTCCGCTTACTTCTATAACCTTCAATGCCATGTCCTTCAGGAAAGGCTCTGTCAGGCCAAGGAGCCTGCCATGCCTTGCAGCCCTTCTGAGCAGCCTTCTGAGTACGTAGCCTCTACCTTCGTTGCTGGGCAGTATGCCATCGGATATCATGAAGGTCACACCTCTTATATGATCTGTAATAACTCTGATGGATACATCCTTTTTGGCGTCCTTACCGTATTCTACCTTTGCTTTTGCGCATATACTATCCAGTATATACCTTATGGTATCCACTTCGAATATGTTGTCGACCTCCTGCAGTACCGCAGCCATACGCTCAAGGCCCATTCCCGTATCTATGTTGGGCTTTGCCAGTTTATTGTAGTTGCCCTCTTCATCCCTGTCAAACTGTGTAAATACCAGATTCCAGAATTCCAGGTATCTGTCGCAGTCGCAGCCCATTTTGCAATCCGGCTTTCCGCAGCCTGTTCCCGGTCCTCTGTCATAGTATATTTCTGAGCATGGTCCGCAAGGTCCCAAGCCTATTTCCCAGAAATTGTCCTCTTTGCCCATCCTGATTATTCTCTCAGGGGGCAAGCCTATCTTTTTGTTCCAAATATCGAAGGCCTCATCGTCATCCAGATAAATGGTGACCCAGAGCCTATCAACAGGAAGCTTGAAAACTTCCGTGCAAAGCTCCCAGCCCCAAGCTATTGCCTCCTCCTTGAAATAGTCCCCGAAGGAGAAGTTGCCCAGCATTTCAAAGAAGGTACCATGTCTGGCTGTCTTGCCGACCCTCTCGATATCCGGTGTCCTTATGCATTTCTGGCAGGTCGTCACCCTTAAGCTTGGCGGCACTGCCTGACCTGTAAAGAACGGTTTTAAAGGCGCCATTCCCGAGTTTATTATAAGTAGGCTTTTATCACTCTGAGGAACGAGAGATGCGCTCTTCATCCTCAGATGCTGTTTGCTTTCAAAGAAACTGAGGAACTTCTCCCTGACTTCATTCAATCCCAATTTTTCCATAGTAAATCCTCCTTTGCAAATAATACGCGTAGATGTATGTTTGTATAATTCCCATTGTGCATAAAGTTCAGTAGTATAAAAAAAATAACCCTCATCCCTGTTAGGGACGAAGATCACTTCGCGGTACCACCCTAGTTGCCCAAAATGGGCCACTTTACTGGCTTATGCCATGCAGTATAACGCCTGCAGCGTCTTGTAGAAGCTCAGCAGCAGCTTCAACAGCCTCTTCCGGGGATTTTCACCGGCCATCCCTTCTCTGACGGACACTGCCAAAGGCATCTGTCCTGGAATCCTTCTGTTTACTCCTCTGCATCTACGCTTTATGAATTTAAATAGATTATATATTAGCTGGTCAACTTTGTCAATAATTGTACAAAAGAGGCTGCGACTGAATATATGAAAAATGCGACATTGTCGCATTTTTCTGTTTCGCGACGCGAGCACAGGGTCACTTCTATGTGGTCCCGTTTCGTGTTACGCGAATTCAAGCAAGGCTTCGAAGTCCAGCCCAAGCCGTTCCACACGCAACGCGTAACGCGCAACCCGCAACGAAATACGTCGCATCATTCCGCTATTGTGCAACTTTCACTGCTCCTTACTGTCCCTCAGTGCATGCCTCAAGGTGAGCTTGATTGCTGCCAGCGCCGGCACCGCCAGTATCAGGCCCATCACTCCGAGAAGCTTGCCGCCTATTATTAGCGCCATAATCACATATACCGGATGTATTCCTACACTTTTCCCTATTATCCTGGGGGTCAGAAAGCCGCTTTCAACCTGTTGTATAAGTATGAAGGCTCCTGCCGCATATATCGCTTTGCCTGTAGAATCAAGCAGAGCCATCAGTATTGTAGGGACGATACCTATAAATGGCCCAAAATAGGGGATTATATTGGATATCCCTGCAAATATGCCAAGTATAAAGGCATATTTTACTTTTATTATAAGCAATGCAATGGTAGTAAATATCCCTACAAAGCTGCCAACTATTATCTGCCCTCTAATATATTTGCCAAAGACATTGTCTATATCTCTCAGAAGCAATATGTATCTTGTGCGCTTGGATTTCGGCAGCAGTAGGACAAACTGGCTCTTGAAATACCCTGTGTCCTTGAGCATATAAAAAGAGATCACAGGCACGATGACAATGTTGAAAAGCTGTGAGAATACTGATATTATACCCTCTGCCACCGCTTGCAGCAGCTCGATCAGCATACCCTGGAGGCGTATTATGTTTTCATCTATTATCCCCTTGAAGCTCTCCGGAAGTCCGCTGTTCATATAGCTTTCCTGAAAACGCTTCAATATAAGCTGCAATTGGCCTGAATAATATGGTATGTTGACTGCAAGAGCGCTGATCTCCCTGATAAGCTTAGGGACCAGCACAAAGGACAACAGCAATATGATCGCTATAAAGATCATATAGACGATCATTACCCCTAATATCCTGCTTATGCCTCTCCTCTCAAAAGCCTTCACCACCGGATTCAGCAGATAGGCAATGGCTGCAGCAATTATGAAGGGCTTCAGTACGCTTCCTATGGTATAACCATATTTCAGCATTATCAGCACCAGCAAAATGGGTATTATAATGTTGATCAGCTTTATATTGACCTTCCTTGAACCCCAGATATTGTTCATTTTATTCATCCTAAAAAATTAATTGTTTATTTCTATTTATTATGCGGCAGTTTCAATGATAATTACAATTTTCAGGCTTCTTGGTATCATTGTCTGGAATGCCCCTGCTTATTGCTGCTATAATCATTGAGGATGATGTTTTTACCTGTAAGCAGGTTTTCATAATCAATACCTACTATATGCCTTCCATGCAGGAAATCATCCAAATATCCTTCAGAAAGCTCATAAGCCTTAATAACTCCGCTAGCGGTATCAAAGAGAAGATCTCTGACCACACCCAGGGTTTCTCCTCTGCTGCTCAGCACCAGCTTCCCCAGTATTGCCCCATAGCTCTGATAGCGTCTGTGCTTCATACTCATTTCCCTAAGGCTTATTTGTCTTGTTATGCCTGCCACTCCAACACCGTTTTGAGTTATTGACACTACATTCCTGTACGGGATAGCCTCTAAAGTCCTTCTAAACAGCCTTTCGCGACATACTAGTGCAAATACACGGTTCTCCCTCATATCCAATATCACATCCCGTATTGTACAAAGCCTCTGAGCGGACAAACTGTCTATCAAAGGAAGGTCAATAATATCATTTATACGAAATATCGCCGTCACCCCCTTAACTATACCCAATATATGAAAAAAGACCGGATTTCGGTCTTCTTCACTTGCTCTGGTTGTCATATTGATTGAAAAGCTCCCGTAAATTGTGTGCCATCATGCCTTGATCTTCAGCCATTTTCTTAAAGGTTTGAGAAACCTTCCCATCATCTATATTCTTTGAATACATTTCAAAGTCCCTT
>CAZNMO010000017.1:23968-37051 GCA_964574195.1 uncultured Clostridiaceae bacterium
ATTCCATAGGTCATATTTACAAGTTCCATGGTATTGTTCCATGCTCTTTGCAGACAATCCCGGGTATTCATCGTCTTGTTCTGATCCAAGCTGTTATTGCTCATTCTAACACCTCCACACTCATATTTTAGCTAAATCACTCAATATTATTCATAAAAGAAATTGTCCTTCCAGTCACCCTCATTTTTCAATTTATGAATAATATTATGCCGCTTAGGAGTTCATATCATTCATGTAAAAATGTACTCTTATATTAACTACAGAAATATACAAAATAATAAAGACAGTATGTCATTAATCAGGTAAACCTTATTATTATACTTATGGAAGGAGTAAACCATGAATTCAAACAGACACATAAGCAGCATTATTTTTTCTGCCGTACTAGCACTGATCTTTGCCGCGGGTACTATAATACTTCCTGTTTCAGCACAAGCTCCACCCGCAGTATCCGACTTCGCCAAAACAGGTGTGAAAAACACAGCTGTCAACATAATAGTAGCTGAGCCTACAGCAAACCAGCCTCCTGTGGCCACTGATATGAGTATCACCACAGATAAAAATGAGCCTGTATCAGATATACTGACGGCTACTGACCCGGATAATGATCCCCTAGTTTTCTCAATAGATACACAACCAAAGAGCGGCACAGTAAAAATAACCGACGAAGCCAAAGGCAGCTTCACCTATACTCCAAAATTCAATGCTACGGGAGCAGACAGCTTCAAGTTCAAGGCAAATGACGGTACTGCCGACTCAAATATCGCAACAGTGACCATTATGATAAAGGAGCCTGCACCACCTATTTTCAAGTATGAAGACCTTGTAAACCATTGGGCCAGTTTCTCTGCGGGCAAGCTTGCAGATAGAGGTGTTATAATAGGGGAAAAAATTGCCGACAAATATTATTTCTATCCCGACAAGCAGATGAACAGGGCTGAATTCAATCTTTTCCTTAATGCAGCATTGGAAATCGACAGCGATCCCCTTGGTGCAGAACCTGTGGGGTATACAGATGAGGACAAGATACCAATATGGGCATTGCATGAAGCAAGGGCTGCAAAAAAAGCGGGCCTGATAAATGGCGTAAAAGTAGGCAACAAATTGTACTATAACGCTACAGGTAAGATAAACAGGCTTGAAACGCTTGTTATCCTTCACAATGCTCTCAAGCCCGCAGCAAACAATGATGACCCGCTGGAATATGCAGACAAGAACCAGATACCAAAATGGGCCGTACAATATGTAAAAAACATGAGAAGCTACGGTATCATGAAGGGCAATCCCAACAATACCATATCTCCAAACGATATCATAACCCGGGCACAAGCAGCAGAGCTGCTGTACCAGTTGGTAAAGTATAAGGAGCTGAATCCTTAATATCAAAAGCTGACCTTTGATCCAATATATGAAGTATAAAACCACTTATGAAGCAAAATAGGCTTCATAAGTGGTTTCTCCCTATACTTGAAATTTTCGTTTTATTCGTATGTAAAAGCTCTATCTCCCTTACGTATAATATTCTCAATATCTGATGCACTCATTGGCTTATAGTAATAGAAGCCCTGCATATCATTGCACATCCGCTCCATCAGGAAAGCCTCCTGCTCTTGTGATTCCACTCCCTCAGCAATCACATCCAGTCCCATGTTTTTTGCCAGCACAATGATGGACTTTATGATCGCTTCATCTCTTTCATTTACCGCTATCCCCTTTACAAATGGCCTTGGGATCTTTATCCTGTTTATTGGAAGCAGTTTCATGTAGTTCAAGGAAGAATAATCCGTACCAAAATCATCGAGAGATATATAAATGCCTAATGACTTGAATTCATTCAAAACATCAATAATATATTCCGTATCCTTCATTGCAATACTCTCGGTGATTTCCAATTCCAGATACTGCGGCTCCAGTCCTGTGTCCTCCAAAATCTCCTTGATCTGTCCAACGATACCGGGGCTTTGGAATTGGATAATGGATAGATTGACTCCTATCCTGATGTAGGGCAGTCCTGCTTCCTGCCAGGCTTTGTTCTGCCTGCACACAGTCTGTAGCACCCATTTTCCGATAGGATTGATCAGTCCAGTCTGTTCTGCCAGGTGAATGAACTTGCCGGCAGATACAACTCCAAGCTCAGAATGGTTCCAGCGCAGCAATGCCTCAAGCCCAACGATGCTCTTTGTCTCCAGGTTGACTTGCGGCTGATAGTAGACCTCCAGTTCATTCCTTTGGAGTGCACGGTACAAACCATTGCTCAGCTTCAGATTTTCAGAAATCATATCCTTCATTAACGAAGTACAGAATACAAACTGGTTCCTGCCCTTTTCCTTTGCCTTGTGCATTGCCAGATCCGCATCCCTTATCAACGCTTCAGGTGTTCCTCCATCTGACGGAAAGACAGAAATACCTATGCTGGCTGTCAGATATATTTCATTGTTATTGGCTTCAAAGGGCTGCCTGAAAACATCAAGAAGCTTCTCAGCCACTGTCCTTATACTCTCTTCGCTATCAAGATTGATCGCCATGACAACGAATACATCACTATCCATCCTTGCTACAGTATCACTTTCCCTCATAACTGAAGTGAGTCTTCCTGCCACCGACTTCATCAACTCATCTCCATAGAAATGGCCAAGAGTGTCATTTATTTCCTTGAATCTGTCGAGATCGATACACAAGAGACCAATTAGCTTTTCTATTCGTTTTGCAAGGCATATAGCCTGATGCAGTCTATCAATAAGCAGTGCCCTGTTTGGCAGGCTTGTGAGTGTGTCATAATAAGCCAAGTACTCAATTTTTTCTTGTGCCTGCCTTCGGATCCCTATCTCTTTTGTCAGTTTTTCGTTTGTTTCCGTCAATTGTTTGGTCCTTAGAATAACTTCATTTTCAAGATTAGCATGGGACTCCGACAACCTCCCAAGCATCTGATTTACTGAACTACTTACAATAGATATCTCATCACCGCTGGAATCCTCAGGCAACCGGTAGAATACCGAGTTCTGATCACCAATGGCACCAACGTTCTCACTCAACCTTTTCAATCTCTTCAATACTAACACGTAAAACATAAGGCCAGTCATGAACATAGTAAGCAATGCAGTAAGACTCAGAGCTACATTCAGTTGGCGAAACGCCCTCAGACCCACAGCACTGAATTCCCTGTTCATGCTTACTTTTATGCCAACGGCTGGCTGATAAAAAATATCGTCCAATATCGTATATGCGGAGATAGAGTTTTTGCCTTTGCCTTCAACTATAACTTGTCCAGCTTGGCGAAATGAATCAAATATCGGATCATGCTGAAGGTCAAGCCTTTGTAGCTCCAGATCAAGGTTAAGGACATCCCCCATCTCATCTGCAGCTTCCTGGTCCAATAACTGGCCCACTATCAAGTTGCCCCTGACCGCTCCGCTAAAATCACTCATTATTATTGGGTGGGAGTTCACTATCATAAGCCCATCATCAAACCTAATAATACCGCTTAAAGTTTTTTTCGGATTTGAGTTTTGTAGTATTCCAGAGCTTTCAATCTGCTCCTTAAGACCACTGTATAAGGGTACAAAGCTTCCGCTCTCCTTATCAAGGCCATTGGCAAAAACAAAACGGCCTGCCATATCCGCATATATCAGCATATCAAGGTCAAGGTTTATCAGGGTTTCAAAAGACAGATTTCTTTCCTGAAAATCTCTGTTATGGTCTATTATATATCCATAGCTGCCATCCCATGCTGCATAATCCCTGGCGATCTGCGACATTCGCAGCAGCTTTTCCTGTATTTTGTTTTCTACCCTCGCCGCATGCTCGGCTACATACCTGTCTTCAAGCGCATGAATCCCGTCAAGCATTGTAACATGAAGGAAAAATGCCACTAAAGCAATCATTATGATGAAAACCGTCAGCAGTAGTAACCTTATACGCCTCTGCAGACTGAGTTTCTTATTATGCATGGCACTAACCCCCCTATAAAGTACTTTTAAACAATTCCCTATTATTCTGCATTTTTATTTAATTTTCTACAGCTCTTTCATTTTTCCTGCATATTGTAATAAATATTTACTTTGCATGAAAAAAGCAGACACTTCAGTATCTGCTCTAAGTTTTATATCCTATTCTATGAATCTACTTTTCTATTGTTCCGCCGCCGACCAACACATCCTCCTGATAGAATACAACTGCCTGACCAGGAGTTATCGCTCTCTGAGGCTCTTCGAATACTACCTTCACTTTGTCATCAGCTATAGGTACAACGGTTGCTTTTGCTTCTTTTGCGCTGTATCTGATCTTTGCCTTCACTTCAATCGGGCCTTCCAGCTTTTCAAAAGCAATAAAGTTCATTTTTGAAGCAATAAGCTCTCTGCTGAAAACTTCAGTTTCATCTCCAAGGACTACAAGATTCTTCTCCGGCAGTATCTCCACAACATACATGGGCTTGCCCAAAGCTATCCCAAGTCCCTTGCGTTGACCTACCGTATAGTGTGCTATACCCTTGTGAGTACCAAGTCTGTTACCCTTTGAGTCAACAAAAAGTCCGGGCTTTATGGCATCTCCCCTACGTTCATTTATGAATCTTCCGTAGTTGTTGTCCTCTACAAAGCATATTTCCTGGCTTTCTGCCTTGTTTGCCGTTCTCAGGTCAAGACCCTTTGCTATCTCCCTGACCTGCCCCTTATTGTAATCCCCTAGAGGCATAAGTATGTGGCTGAGTTGTTCCTGGGTCAGGTTGTACAATACATAAGTCTGATCCTTTTCCGGTGTTGCGGACTTTTTTATAATGTATCTTTTGAAGCCTTCATCGTACATTATCCTTGCATAGTGTCCCGTTGCAACATATTGTGCTTCAAGGGACAGGGAACGTTCCAGCAGCGCATCGAACTTGATGTATTTGTTACAGGCAATACAGGGATTTGGTGTCCTGCCCTGAAGGTATTCATCAACAAAATAATCGATGACCAGCTTTTCAAAAACCTGCTTGAAATTCATTACATAAAAAGGTATGTCAAGCTTATCGCATACCCTCCTGGCATCCTCTACAGCAGACAAGGAACAACAGCCGCCTTCTCTTTCAAAGACCTCCTCGTCCATGTTCTGCCATATCTGCATTGTAACGCCTATAACATCATAGCCCTGCTGCTTTAAAAGATAAGCAGCGACGGAGCTGTCAACTCCGCCGCTCATACCTATAACAACACGTTTTTTCATCTGCATACAACTCCTACTGTCTCAACAGTATTATTTGCAATCACGATTACAGGAACTGCAACAGCAGCCTTCATCAGGTGCTTCGCCAACAAAATTCGATCCTTCAACTTCCTTGCCTTGCTTTTTCATGTAATCTTCAATAGCTGCCTTTACTGCTTCCTCTGCCAGCACAGAACAGTGTATTTTGGCCGGCGGCAGTCCGTCCAATGCTTCTATAACTGCTTTGTTTGTAAGCTCCAGGGCTTCCTCAACAGTCTTACCCTTTATCATTTCAGTAGCTATACTGCTTGTTGCAATTGCCGCACCACAGCCAAAGGTCTTGAACTTGACATCCTTAATTATGTTGTCCTCGATCTGGAGGTATATCTTCATTATATCTCCGCATTTGGCATTTCCGACTTCGCCTACTCCGCTGGCATCGGCTAACTCGCCTACATTCCTCGGGTTTGAAAAATGATCCATTACTTTTTCACTATACATTAGTGTTTCCCCCTTTTACCTTCTCATATAACGGAGACATCTGTCTCAATCTCTCTATTATTTCCGGAAGTACCTCCAGAACATAATCCACATCTTCTTCTGTATTTACATTGCCAAGTGATAATCTCAAAGAACCATGTGCTATTTCATGGGGCAATCCTATGGCAAGCAGCACATGTGAAGGATCCAGGGATCCCGAGGTGCATGCAGAGCCACTGGAGCCTGCTATTCCCTTCATATCAAGGTTCAGAAGCAGTGCCTCACCTTCGATATATCTGAAACAGAAGTTTGCATTTCCAGGCAGCCTCATGGTAGGATGTCCGTTCAATCTGGTATAAGGTATCTTATCCATTACACCCTTGATAAGCTTGTCGCGCAGTGCAGTCAGCTTCCTGTTGTGCTCTTCCAGATTATCAGTTGCCAGCTCTATAGCCTTTGCAAGGCCTATGATCCCAGGTACGTTCTCTGTGCCCGCCCTTCTTCCTCTTTCCTGGGCGCCGCCGTGTACCAGGTTGAAAAGCTTGATTCCCTTTCTTACATATAACACGCCTATGCCTTTTGGTCCATAGAATTTATGAGCTGAAAGTGAGAGCATGTCTATATTCTGTTCCTTTACATCGATTTTCACGCTTCCTACAGCCTGAACAGCGTCAGTATGGAAGTATATGCCCTTTTCCTTTGCTATTTTACCTATTTCTGCTATGGGCTGTATGGTTCCGATTTCATTGTTTGCATACATGATAGAAATCAGTATCGTTTTATCGGTAATTGCTTTCCTTAGATCATCCAGGCTTATCATTCCATACTCGTCAACAGGCAGGTATGTAACTTCAAAGCCATCCTTCTCCAGGTATTCACAGGTATGCAGCAGAGCATGGTGCTCGATTTGTGTAGTTATTATATGATTGCCCTTTTTCCTGTTGGCATAAGCTGCTCCTTTGACCGCCCAGTTGTCTGACTCTGAGCCACCGGCTGTGAAGTATATTTCCTCCGGAAGCGCACCCAGAGCCTTAGCTATTGTATCTCTGGCATTATCGACAGCCTTGTGTGCATCCCTTCCGAATTTGTGTATGCTGGAAGGATTGCCGAAGTACTCGGTAAAGTATGGAAGCATTTCCTCCAGGACTTCTTTCCTTGTGTAGGTCGTAGCCGCATGGTCCATGTAAATAGCTTTATTGGTGCTCATTTTACTTCTCTCCTTCTTTCTTTCGCATAAGCTCATAGTAGTCGTTTACCATATCCTTCAAGGTTATTGAATCTATAACATTATTTATACTATCCATTATTTTTTCCCAGATCAGTCTTGTTACGCAATAATCATGTCTTGCGCACTCAGGTTCACCGTCCAGTATACAATCCGAAGGTGCTAGAGGACCTTCAAGTATCCTTATTATCTCACCGACTGTGATCTCCTCAGGTTTTCTTATCAGCTCGTAACCACCCTGTGCTCCTCTTATGCTTTTGACCAGCTCTGCCTTCTTCAGATGCGCTATAAGCTGTTCCAGGTAGGTTTCCGAAAGCTGCTGCTTTGCAGCTACCTCTTTCAATGACATTGGTCCTGCTCCATAGTTCAGGGCAAATTCATACATCATCTTAAGCCCGTATCTTCCCTTTGTCGAAAGTATCATTCTAACAGCCCCTTATTTAATTCCTACTTATTGACTCGGATTTCATATTCAGATTACCATAGCATAAAAATATTGTCAATATTAAATTCTACTTTTTTAGTCGGAATTAATTATATTGTACTTATTTTTAGAAATTATATTCATTTTTCTCTTCCGCATACGGGACAGCCCTGCAGGCGCATAGGCAGCTCCAAACCGCATTCCTCCAGCAGCTCTCTATTTGTCATTATCGCTTCAGTCGGACCGTCATAGGCTATCCGCCCATCTTTCAAAACAATGGTCCTGCTGCATAGCTCCATAGCCATATCCAGGTCATGGGTCGCAATCAGCCTTGTGTGAAAGAAGCCCTTCAGCAGCTCGATAAGCCTTCGCCTTGACCTTGGATCAAGGCTGTCGGTTGGCTCGTCCATCGCCAGTACGCTTGGCTCCATTGAAAGCACTGTTGCAATGGAAACAGCCCGTTTTTCCCCTCCGGAAAGCTTATAGGGCGCCCGATGCATAAGATGTTCCATTCCCACTGTCTGCAGCGCCTTTACTACCCTTGCTTCCACTTCCTTTTCCTCAAGACCGTAGTTTCGCGGTCCAAAGGCAACATCGTTATATACGCTGGTGCTGAAAAGCTGATCGTCAGGATCCTGAAAGGTATAGCCGATCTGCTGCCTTACATGGCTCAGGGTCTTTCTTGTCACAGGCAGCTCTCCCAGCCTTATTTCGCCGTTGCCAGGCGCTATAATACCAACAAGCAGCTTAAGCAGGGTGGATTTACCTGCGCCGTTCGCTCCAACTATGGCTACAGCCTCACCGTGGTGTATCCTGAGATTCAGATCCGTCAGCGCCTTGTTTCCGTCAGGATATGAATAGCTTATATCTTTAAAATCTACTATATGATGACTCATTTTATCATTCCCATCACAATTGATCCCATCAACGTGGGTATATCCAAACTTCTTGCAACTGCAAAAAAGGCCAAACAGCCTAGAAGGTAGCCTATGTCTTTTATCTTGATCCTTTCCAGGCTTGCTCCAAAATAACGGTCCCCATAGCCTCTCAGCTTCATGGCCTGGTACAGCCTTGCCGCCCTGTCATAAGTTCTGAGCAGCAGATGTCCCAGCAGTGATCCCCATTCCCTCCTGGCTATACCCTTTTGCTCAGGTGCCCTGAGTCTATACGCTTCATATATCCTTCCCGCTTCTCCCGTCAACACCGATATGTATCTGTAGGTAAGCTGCAGCTGAGTGATGAATATGTCAGGTATCCGCAGCCACTGCATTGCAGCAGCTATTCTGCCCATACCAGCAGTAGCGACAAGCAGCAGCGCCGCAAGTACTGTCAATAAGCATTTGAGGAGCAGGGCTGCTAAGGAAAGCATTCCTGAAGTTATTGCGATCCCATATATACTCATTACAGCTGTTGTATCCAGGAAAGGATTGAATATACCAGCTCCAACTACAAGGGGAGCTGCTATTGCGAGACCTCCAATAAGGGTCCTGAAGGGTATGTTTCCCACCGACATAAGCACAACAGGATACAGCGCCAGGGGCATAATGCCTGATATTTCATATTTTCCATAAGAGATCACAGTTAAAATGAATGCTATTGTCACGATGACCTTCACAACAGGGTTGATTCCGTGAATAAAACTCTTCTGCTCTCCCAGCTCGTCCAGAGTATACATTTTATTATAGTTCTGTACTATATCTGCCATATTTATCAATTCCATTCCATAATGTAATAACTATACCTTGTTACCTGCAGTTTTTTTACTTATAATTTTTATAAGCTTTCCGATCCCTGCAGCTATCGCCAATACTATCAGCGAGCCTATTATACCTGAAAAGCTTGTCGCTGTACGTACCGAAGTATCAATGCCCTCCTTGAAGCCGTATTCCGGCAATGGGGAGATTTTTTCCTGAAGCTGTGCTGCTTTCTGATGGATAGTACTTTTACTCTCCTGTTCTGTTCCGGCTGAGTTATACAAAGCCCATTCGAGTCCATCAGGATTTGAGGAGGCATACCAGGATAGGATCCCTCCTATCAGCAAAGCAGCGACAACAAAAACTACAAGTATCCTTTTCAGAGGAACCGAACCGGCTGCTTTTTTCCCTGCCTGGGCGCCTTCCAGCAGCTCCGGCCTTGCTTTCCATACAAAATTAACAACCGCTGCCGTTATTAGCCCTTCAACTATGCCTATCGCCAGATGGATCGACTGCATCAAAACAAGGAATAACGTAAAGGGCATATCAATAACACCGGATAACATGGTCTGGATAACCACGCTGAAGGCACCCAGCTGCAGCCCTACTATTGATGCTGCCATGGATGCCAGAGTGATCCGTGCCGTGGAATAGCCTTCACCGATCAATTTCTTATATATATAAGGGTATGCAACAAAACATGTATAAAAGCCCAGATTTATCATGTTACAGCCCAATGCCAACAATCCACCGTCAGCAAAAAACAAAGCCTGTATCAACAGTATGGAAGCCATTGCCAGAAAGCCTGCATGAGGACCAAGGATCACTGCAAGCAGCATTCCCCCTCCCAGATGACCGCTGGATCCGGTTCCCGGAATGGTGAAATTTATCATCTGGGCAGCGAAGACAAAGGCTCCCATGACACCCATAAGGGGTATCCTGCTTTCATCAAGCTGCCTCCGTATTTGCTTTATAGAAACGCTTCCCGCCTTGGCGGCAGCCAGGTACATTGCTCCACCAACCAAAGGCGTGATCAGTGCATCTGCCATATGCATATGAATATCCCCCTTCTCTTTACCTGTAGGCACATCTGTCACTAGCTATTTCCATATGTCCCCTAGAAGCAGCAGCACATACCTTCAAAAACTAAATATATGATACCACATGCTATGTGAACCTACAAACATAAAAATAACTGAATAAACTGCGGCAAATATATGTTAATACAGTCTAAATATCAAAAGGTGTGGCTTTCACCACACCTTTCTATATAAATTGCCTTTCAAAATATTTCTATATTGAAAAGCAATATTTATTCTGTATCCTTAATCCTCCTTTTGTAAGCAATTCATAATATATACTATGCGTAATTTGATAAAGTGTTAATACTGTTTTCACATAAGATACACCAATATCTGTACATCTTATGTCTGTTCTTTAGTTATTATGATTTTGTCCCTTTTCTATTCCATTTCAAATTTCATATAGTAGGGTTTTACCAATCATATAACAAAAGACTGTTTGTCTATATTGTGTAGTGAAATCCAATTTGTAAATAATTGAAGCTATATACCTAAATAGAAGTTTTCTTCTATTTCACTGTCTATGCTCCTTACCTTATCAATTGCACGGATTATTTCCTTGCTGTATATACTGCAAATTTCGCAGGGTATCTCTGAGTCATATGCATAAGTGGAGGTCCCTATCCGTCTCAAATTGTAACGGCTGAAATGAAAAAAGACCATTTTGTATCTGCCTATATACAACCTGTCTTTTTTTATTGAAAAGTCATAGTTGAAACAATTCCACGGAGCAATATTGACTCCCGGAATATTCAGATATTTTATCCCGTTGAAGATTTTCCGCATTGAGTCAAGATAACCCTGGTCTCCAAACCTGCCTTCTTCGTTCCTGTTGAAACACCAGCTCAGACATTTCTTTCGCCACCATTCCAGTGCTCTGCTTGAGGTCTTGCTTCTACGAAAGGCAATAAAGCCGCTATTCACCTTTCTATTTACCTTATGTGTAGTTACAAGGATATTCCATTTCCCCTTTCCTACAAATAGCTTCATGGGATTATCAAAAAAATACAAATCCGAATCCAAATATGCAATTATCTCAAAGCTTTTATATATGTCATTCAAATACTGTACAAATACAGGTTTCATCGTCCAACAATATTCCCTAAGGCTTCTGCCCTCCTTTGCAGCCCTTATCTCACTACTTTCCAGCTGTTCCAAAGGTATCGCCCTTAATCCCTGCAGTCCTGCCCTTTCAAATAGAATATTTGTATCTTCATCCATACACAGAACTGCTAGTACTGCATCAGGCATGAACTTCCTAAGCGAATTATGCAAAGCAATGCATTGATATAACTTGTATTTCGTTACTATTGTGCAAAATAATACCTTCAATATTATATCGCCTGCTTTCCCATCAAACTGCCTATCCTAGTTTAGTCTATGCGCTAATAACCATCTTGGCTACTTACTGAAATCAATACCCATAAATTATTTATCTGTTTAAATGGCACACAAAAGGGTTTGTACATATTCTGTAATGTAAAGAGAAAATAAGTTTGAGAAAGGAGAATTAATTTGAAAGTAGTAATCCTTTGTGGAGGAAGAGGAATGCGTATGAAGGAGATATCAGATGACATACCAAAGCCCCTTGCTCTAGTTGGGAACAATCCTATCCTCTGGCATATTATGAAAACCTATTACCACTATGGCTTCAATGACTTTATATTGCTTCTCGGCTACAAGGGCGAAAAAATCAAGGAATTCTTCATGGACTATGCATGGAAGAATCACAGCAGCATTCTTCATCAAGATGGCAACTGTGAAATACTTGAGCAAATTGAAAACTGGAAGATAACCTTTCTGGACACCGGACTGGATACTATGACTGGAGGGAGAATACTTCGGGCAAAAAAACTACTGGAGGAAGAGAGCTTTATGCTTACATATGGTGATGGACTAGCTGACATAGATCTCCATGCACTATATGATTTTCACTGCAGTAAAGGGAAAATCGCTACAGTTACAGGTATAAAGAAAAGCAACCAATATGGCGTCTTGTCAGTATCTGATGATATTGCAGATAATTTTGCAGAAAAACCTGATAGCGACGATATAATAAACGGTGGTTTCTTTGTTTTTAACAAGGAAGTTTTCGAATATCTGAAGGGTGACGATGATTGCATTCTGGAAAAGGACCCTCTGATTGGGCTTGCAAAAAACAGGCAATTAGCCGTATATCGGCATAATGGCTTCTGGACAGCCATGGATACCTATAAGGATCTTATGAACGTCAATGAATTATGGGATAAGAACTTAGCATTGTGGAAGGTTTGGTGAAAAGTATGAATAAAAGATATTGGTCAGACAGAAATGTTTTTGTCACCGGTTGTACCGGCTTTTTGGGAAGTCACACGGTAAAAGCACTTACGGCAATGGGGGCAAATGTAACTGGTCTTGTGAGGGATTACACTCCCAAGTCATATTTATATTCCGGAGAGACTCAAGATATAAATCTCGTTTCAGGTTCACTTGAAGACTTGCAGCTTTTGGAAAGAACCCTTGGAGAGTATGAGATAGACACCGTCTTTCACCTTGCTGCTCAAGCAATAGTAGGAACTGCAAACAGAAATCCCTTATCCACCTTCAGTACGAACATCATGGGTACAAGCAACCTGCTTGAGGCTTGTAGGAGAAGCCCCCTGGTAAAGAATATAGTAGTTGCATCGAGCGATAAGGCCTATGGCGATCAGGAAGTCCTTCCTTATAATGAGGAGATGCCTCTGAAGGGGAGTCATCCCTATGATGTATCAAAAAGCTGTGCAGATCTGATTGCCCAAGCCTATCATAAAACTTATGACCTTCCGGTATGCATTACACGCTGCGGTAATCTGTATGGAGAAGGCGATCTGAATTTCAACAGGATAATTCCCCAGACTATCAAGTCGGTACTAAACAATGAAGCTCCCATTATAAGAAGTGACGGCACCTTTATCAGGGATTATATATACGTCGAGGATGCAGCCATGGCTTATATACTACTTTCGGAAAGAATGGGAGATC
>CAZNMO010000018.1:0-13939 GCA_964574195.1 uncultured Clostridiaceae bacterium
CAAGGTCTGGATAATAATACCGATGGGTACCATTTCTGTCCCCGAAATGCCGTCAGTCATAATCTTAAAACCTGCCACCCAGCAGGTGGGTGCCCTGATCCACGCTTCAATCATCTGGTCAAGCCAGCCCGATATCCACCTTAATACTTGGGCTCCCCTTTAATAATTGAGGCTTAAGATTACCAACATAACGAACATTCCAGGAATACTATTCTTTACTTTTATTATATACCTGTCCCCGGTAAAAATCAATGCGTGCCACAGCCTTCTCAAGCCCTTCAAAACCATGACCCATCACACCCTCCGGTATGGTATTACTTCATAATATTAAGCCGAAGCATGGAGGTTTCCAGGTTAGTAGATTGTTCCCCCTTTTCCTGTCAGCATTCTTTGATACTCTACCAGATACGTATCCAGGCTCCTGCTTATATCAAGCATTTGGCTACTCTGCAGTCCGCTGTTGTTTTCAATGGCTTTATAGATTTCCTCTCTCAGTCTCTCGATCTGAAGCAGCAATTCGTCGTATTTCTTCATTGTGTCCACCTTTCCAATTCAAGTACGCTGAAGGCCATATCATCAGTAAAGGTCATCTGGTCCGATGATATTACTCCTGTCACAAATAGTATTTTAAACATATTTCTATGTAAATGTAAACTTATTTTACTCAATATCACATACAATAACAAATAAAAAAATGGAAGCATCATAAGATGCTTCCAATACTTCAGCTGATATTGTTCGTACCCGCAAAATCTGTGCTGGTAATCAACTCACCATTCATATATTTTACAGTAATTTGAAACAATTCTGTTTTTCCAAGTTTTTGAATACATTCAACCAGTTCTTCAACTTTATCCAAGATGCGGTACTTCAAATCACTCTTATCTACAGAATACTTTTCCAATACTGCTCCTCCTTGTTTTATTTCTGAATCTGATAAATGATTTTCCCTAGGCTTCACCTCCTGAATGCTTAATAGATCACACTCTTTGGTTATGCAATATTAATCTATGAAAATATATGCTAATCTTATTACAAAAATATATTTTGTCTGTCAAATATTTTGATGCTACTCTGAAACCAAACGCTTCTCACCATCAAGCTCCTGAATGGGCTTTATGTTCTGCGTAACTTCCATGGTACCAACATATTCGCCTTTTTCATCCCTGATAGCGAAGTACCTTATATATACGAGCTTTTCACCCATCCTGATCCAGAAGTCCTCACTGTCCTTCAGACCTGACTTGAAATCCTCCACAAGCTTTTCTACAATATGAACGCTTGCCGGCGGATGACAGTTATGCACCTGCCTCCCTATGATAGCCCTGGTCCTGGGGAAGATCCTTTCCTTTCCCTGCGAGAAGTATTTTACCGTTCCAGCCTTATCAACAAAGGTTATATCTATAGGCAGATTGTTGAACATTAATCCAATTTCCTTGGGAGTAAGCATACCCGTATCAAATTTGACATATTCCCCGGCTGCTGTCTGCTCTTCCGGTTTCTTTGCATCCCCTATGTTTACCCTTTCAGGTTTCCATTTTCCTTTAGGCTCTACCAGGCAGTATCCTATATCGTCACTTTCGCGCTCTATGACCAGCCATTCATCCTCTGACAGGGTTTCCAAGACCATAGGAAAAAGGATGTTTTCTTCTTTGAATATCATTTCCTTTACACGCTTGGCAGCTCCATCGACCTTTACTGCAAGAGGCACTCTCTCACCATTATAATTCCGGAGAGCTGCGATAGCTTCTTTGATTTCATTTCTGATCTCATCATCAACTCCCCACATTACCTTTGGCGGAGCTGTAATGCCGTACTTCTCCATATAAGGAAACAAAAGATTCTCTTTCCTGCTGTAGTGCTTGTCAATATCCATAAGTAGGTTGAGATCCTCCAGAAGCTTCATGCGGTTTTCCATACTGTCATTCTGTTTAAATAATTCCAGATGTGACATCAGATTTTCATCAATATGCTTTTCCAACTCTATATTTTCCTGTTCGAAGGTATGTATAGGGTGTCCCGGTGTTTTCTCTGGCTTCTGCTCCCTGTGTATCTCCTCTATGGAGCCTTTGAATACTGAAGCGTGAACATCACAAAGCCTCTGTATCTCTTCAACAGGCATTCCATCCATGATCAAGGCCTGCTCCATTTCCGATATTTCCGAAGCAGATATCCCTTTTATCAAATCCTCAAACCTTGATTTCACTTCTTCCACCGTCTTACCTGCATGGAGTTCCATAATAAGCTCCTTCAGCACCTTCTGCCTATATTCGCGGTTGTTGATAATCTCACTCATATTTTTCCTCCAATCATATATGATAAAAGCTACTGTCATATCCAACTCTTGTCGGAAGTCATTTTTTATTGATCACTATATACCCTCTTGCTGCAAACATTTCCTCTATCTTATCCATTGCTATGCCTTTCATGGCTGCGCCTTTGGGAATGGTCATAAAGCGCCCAGCCGTATTCAACATCCCTTCATTTGCAATACTCTCAAAGCCTAGCTCCTTCATAATGTCCACTATTTCCGGAAATTCTCTTGTAAGCTCATATACCGTTCTGCTCAAGTCAATTTCATTTTTCACAATATCAACTCCTGTAATATCTATGACCTATGGATATCAGAATCGTAAATACCATCAAAGGCTATATAATTTGCGGCGAATAAACGCTAATGTAGATTTGTTTCGCCGCAAAGAAAATTAAGGTAACACAAATCTGTTTCAGCGATGCTTAAACAGATTTTGTTTAGTCTTTACTTTTTCTGCAATTTTATTATAGCATTATCAAGGTGACAATTATTCAAAAGCCCTTTCTGATAAACTCAAATAAGAAAGATGACCCTGCATACACAGAAATCATCTTTATTATCATGTACCCCTTGGGATTATACTTTCCTGACACTACAGCGCTTACTGCTGAGCTATCCCCAAAATAAGGCTGCATTCCTTCGCATCTATGTTGTAGCTGAAATTCACAGTTTCGCCGTTTTCCCTTGTTCCACCGAAATAGTAACCTTCTTCATCCTGCATGCTCATTCCATCTTTAAAACCCATCTCTTTAAGCTTATCGATATATTTTTGTGCATCTTCCTTCTCCATATCCGACAAAGCTATTGTGCCGCCTTTCTTACCTTCATCTACCATAACAAAGGTTATCTTCCCTTTAGGTTCCGGCAGCTCTCCCATTGCATCCTTCGGCCATCTAAGATTATCACCGGCCTGTATGCTTCCGCCATCGACCTTGATTTCTGTCCCGTCATTGGAAATATCAACATCTGCTCCTGTTGCATTTTCCATAACAGCTTCTACACCCTTCTCGGCAATCTTGTCTGCTACCTTGCTGCATGAACTTGCCGTTAAAACCATTAGTATGATCAATAATACCGAAACCAATTGCCTGGTTCTCATATCCGACCCCTCCTTATTAATAATGATTGGCCTTACTCCCCCATTAAGCATAATTACAGTAGATACTATTCTCCAATTTTTTCAATTTTCCTTCTATTTTTTTCATTATTTTACATATATTTTTACATATATTCGTATATTTCGATATTATTCGACTTTTGTTTCATTGATTGCTTTCAGAAAACGGCTGCCGTATTGTTCAAGCTTAAACTTTCCTACTCCTGAAACCTCCAACATATCCTCCAATGTCTCTGGCAGCTTTGCACACATATCCCTGAGTGTCGCGTCAGAAAATACTACAAATGGCGGTACTCTTTTATTATCGGCTATTTCCTTTCTGATACGCCGCAGTACTTCAAAAAGCTCAGTAACTGTTCCAGGTTCTGGACCAGATCTGCCCGGCTTTTCTTTTACTACCTGATGATTCATCATCAACTGAGGGCTCTCCTTTATAAATTCCACGGCTTTAGGGGATAAAGTCAATACTGGATATTTCTCACCCTTAATAATTATAATCTCCTCGGCTGTTAAATATGCAATTATTGCCTTTATTGTTCCCTTGGAATATTCCCTCATGATACCGTAGGTGCTTAGCTTGTCAAAGCCCAGTTCCTTCAGCCTTTCTGATGCAGAACCCTTTAAAACATCCGTGATCATGCCGCTTCCAAATCTCTCCCCCGTCCTTTTGATGCATGACAGTATCTTCAGTGCTTCCTCCGTTATGTTTGTCTGTTCTGTTGCGTTCAGGCAGTTTCCGCAGTTACCACACTGCAGCAGCTGTTCCTTTTCTCCGAAGTATCTCAGTATGTAGCTTCTGAGGCAGCCGCTTGTATTGCAGTAATCCACCATTTCCTGAAGCTTCTTGTATTCGCCTGTCTTATCAGTGTTTTCTCCACTATTTTCGATGAGAAATTTGTTCATTACGATATCAGCAGAACTATATAGCAGGATACAATCGGCCTTATCCCCATCACGCCCCGCCCTACCGGCTTCCTGATAGTAATTTTCCATAGTCCTGGGCATATTGTAGTGTGCCACAAAGCGTATATTTGACTTATCAATACCCATACCGAATGCATTTGTAGCAACAATTACCTGGGCTTTGTCATATATGAAGGCCTCCTGATTGGAGGTCCTTTCACCCTCATCAAGGCCTGCATGGTAGCGTGTCACAGCAATACCCTTTTTATTCAGCTTTTCGCATACAGTCTCTACCGTCTTCCGGGTCGAACAATATACAATGCCGGAGCTTTTACTGTGCTTTTTCACCAAGTCCAGCAGGCAGCCGAATTTGTCCGAAGGTTTTTCCACATGGAAATACAGATTTTCTCTGTCAAAGCCGGTTACCAGTACGTATGACTCCCGAAGTCCCAGCAGTTTGATAATATCCTCCTTTACCCGCGGAGTTGCAGTGGCTGTAAAAGCAGCAACCACAGGCCGTTGAGGCAGATCATCTATCATCGCCTTTATATTGAGATAGCTGGGCCTGAAATCATGTCCCCACTGCGAGACACAATGAGCTTCATCAACAGCTACAAGAGACACCTCCAATTCTGACAACAGCTCCTTGAAGCTATCTGAATCCAATCTTTCAGGGGCAATGTACAGCATTTTGTACTCTCCCTTCCGGGCATTGGACATAATGCTCCTATACTCTCCTGGTTCAAGGGAGCTGTTGATGAATGCTGCTTTTATCCCCATTTCATCAAGTGTATCCACCTGATCCTTCATAAGTGAAATAAGCGGTGAGATGACTAGCGAAGTCCCACTGAGGCAAAGGGCTGGAATCTGGAAGCATATTGACTTTCCCGCACCGGTTGGCATTATACCCAGGACATCCTGCTTCTTCAAAATCCTATCGATAATTGCCTCCTGGCCTGTTTTAAACGAGGAATACCCGAAATATTCCTGCAATGTCCGGATCGCTTTTTCCTGCATATAGTTCTCCAATCCTTATCATATTGCAAACATATGTTCCTATTAATTTTACTACAATTGCCTATATTTGTAAAGAACAAAGGCAGCTTAGCCGCATTTGCCTGACATGTGCCTTTTTCGAACGAGTCGTAAATTCCGGCACGGCATATAAATATATCAAACTCAGACATACGGGTCTGTTTCATATTCCCTGAGATTTGTGATAAACTAGAAATGACATTACATTTTAATAGATAGGTGGTGAAAATATGAATCCAAGTGATACAATGCTCCAGAAAAAAATTTGGGCTGTAATCGGCGCAAATGATAATCCTGACAAGTTTGGTAACATTATTTACAAGAGATTGAAAGCTGAAGGCTATGTGACATATCCTGTGAATCCGCTATATAGTGAGGTTGAAGGTGACAAATGCTATCCTGACCTTAAGTCGCTCCCCCAAAAGCCTGAAGTGTTGGATATGGTCGTATCTCCTAAACGAGGCAAGGCTTTTATAGAGGAGGCCGCACAGCTTGGAATCAAGTATATCTGGCTACAACCGGGCACCTATGACCAGGAGCTGCTTGCCCTCATAAAGGATAAACAGCTGACAGCCATCCAATCCTGCGTACTGGTGGCATTAGGTTAAAGAAAATATAAAATGCGTAGATGTCATTGCGACATCTACGCATTTAACTATTTATCGCTCTTCTCGGAAATACGGCAGACCACATGCTTTCGGACCTGCCTTATCCTTGGATTTCCTCATGGAAACCACTACAAGCACTGTTATTGTTACTATATAGGGCAGCATATCTATGAAATACTGTGATATATTTATCCCCATGCCTTGCAGCCTGAAGCCTATGATATCCAGTCCTCCAAAGAGGTAAGCCCCAAAAAGTGCCTTATAGGGATTCCAGGAGGCAAATATGACCAGTGCAACAGCTATCCAGCCTCTTCCTGCCGTAACACCTTCCTGTAAAGCCGGCACATAGACCAGTGACAGATATGCACCGCCGAGTCCACAAAGGGCACCGCCCAACAATATGTGCAGATACTTGTAGAGCGTTACGTTTATACCTGCTGCATCTGCTGCTCCCGGGTTCTCACCTACGGCTCTGAGGTTCATTCCCCAACTGGTTTTGTAAAGATATAGTCCCAAAAGCACCGCAGTCAGATAGCCCAGATAAACGAAAGCATCCTGGTTGAATAATATAGGCCCTATAAAAGGGATATCTCCAAGGAGTGGTATGCTGTAAGGTCTGAAGAACAGCCTCAATCCTTCCGGAGCAATTTGGCCTACCAGGTCTTTTCCAACAAAATCCGCAAAGCCTGAGCCGAATATCGTCAAGGTAAGGCCTGTAACAGTCTGGTTGGCCCTAAGTGTTATGGTCAGGAAGGCGAAAATCAGTGCGCCACAAGCTCCGGCTACCATTGCTGTAAGTAATGCCAATGCTGCATTGCCAGTTGCAAGTCCGACCATGAACCCCATTACAGCTCCCATAAGCATCATACCTTCAACCCCGAGATTAAGGTTGCCTGCACGCTCTGTTATTATCTCCCCAAGGGTAGCAAACAGAAGAGGCGTTCCTGCAACTATTGCTGCATTAAGAAAGGAAATAACTCCATCCATGATCAATGGGCCTCCTTTCCTTTTGCAGTGCCATGTCTCCTGGTAACCGCAAATTTGTATCTTACAAAGAATTCACTGCCTAATACAAAGAATAATATTATACCTTGCAGAACTTCTGCAGCCGCCTGAGGTATTCCAAAAACCGTCTGTATATATGAGCCTCCCTCAAGAAGTGCAGCGAATAGAACTGATACCACCAGTATGATAGGTGCGCTGAGGGATGCCAGGTAAGCGGTAATAATTGCTGTGTAACCTACTCCCCCTGTAATTTCAACAGAAAGCGTATTATTTACTGCTGAAGCCTGTATCATTCCAACCAGTCCGCACAATCCACCGCTTAGCATAATAGCTATAAGTATGGTCTTCTTGATATTGATGCCTGCATATCTTGCAGTATTGATGCTTTGTCCGATTACCGCAATCTCATAGCCCTTTTTTGTATGATTGATGAATATGTGGATGATTCCAACCAATACAATCGCTATTATCCAGCCTATATGTATACCGAAAAGTTCGGGCAATATTGCATTGTCGACAAAGTTTTCTACTTTGGGAAAGCCCAGGGATTTTGGATCCTTCCATGGACCATACTGAAGGAAGGTGATCCATTTGAGCCCAATATAGTTCATCATAAGGGTAACAATGGTCTCATTGGTCCCCCATTGTGCTTTGAAGAATGCCGGTATAAGAGCCCACAGTCCGCCCATCACCATCGCTGCGATCATCATCACAAGAAGCAGCAGCGGCTTTGGCATATCATTCATATACAATGCAAAATATGTAGCAGCAAAAGCTCCCATAGCGATCTGACCTTCTCCGCCAATGTTCCAGAATTGCATCCTGAAAGCAATGGCTATACCCAGTGAGGTTATGACAAGCGGTATTGCCTTAACGATGGTCTCCCTGCATCTATATGCAGTCCCGAAGGCCCCCTGTACCATTTTTATATATACGTCTATAGGATTCAGATCAAGTATAAGTATAAAAATCGATGAAGCAGCAAGAGCCAATATGATAGATCCTATTCTTATGGCTGCAATCTTAACCTTGCTGGGTTCACTTTTCTTAATTGGGTGAATACTCACAGGCAGCACCATTCTCGCTCTTGCCCCCTTCCTTCATAAGATTTATTGCACCTGTCATCATCAGGCCTATCTGTTCCTTGGTAGTGCAGCAAGCGTCAACAATGCCTGTTATTTCTCCGGCACATACTACCATGATCCTGTCACACAGTTCAAGCAGCACGTCCAAATCCTCGCCTATGTACATTACCGCTACACCCTTTTGTTTCTCTTCATTCAGGAGGTCATATATCGTATGGCAGGAATTTACGTCAAGCCCTCTGACAGGATATGCTGTAATAAGCACCTGAGGTTTGGAGTCCAGTTCTCTGCCCAGAAGGACCTTCTGAATATTTCCACCCGACAGCATCCGCACAGGGTGCTTGATTCCCGGAGTCTGTATGCTCAGCCGCTCTACGATCTCATGGGATTTTTGTTCTGCTGGCTTCCTGTCTATGAATATCCCTTTCTGCTTCTGATAAAGTTTTAAAACGATATTATTAACAATATCCATCGAAGCAACCAGACCCATTCCCAATCTGTCTTCAGGGACAAAGCTCAGGCTGATCCCTTTGGTTATGATCTCAGCGGGGGATTTTCCCACCAGATCTTCACCGTTAAAGAGTATCTGTCCGCTTTTTACCGGATACAAACCAGTGATGGCTTCACACAATTCCTTTTGTCCACTGCCGGCGATCCCTGCTATCCCCAATATTTCTCCGGAACATACATCGAAGCTCATATTCTTAAGCACCTTGACGCCTTCAATATTGTATGCGTTCAGATCCTTGATACTCATTGCCACTTTGCATTTCTCCGTTTTGCATCTTTTGATGGACAGATCTGCAGGACAGCCCATCATCAGCTCGGTCAGATGCTTCGGGTTTGTTTCTGTCTTATTCACGGTCTTAACTGTCTCACCCTTGCGCAGTACAGTTATTCGGTCGGCGACCTCCATAACTTCGTTCATTTTGTGTGTGATGAACACTACCGCACAGCCTTCTTCCTTCATACGTTTCATGATGGTAAAAAGCTTTTCGGTTTCCTGTGGAGTCAGGACTGCCGTCGGTTCATCCAATATCAGTATCTCTGCACCCCTGTACAATACCTTGAGTATCTCCAGTGTCTGCTTCTCACCTACAGACATGTCATACACCTTTTTTTCCGGAACGACATCCAGACCAAACCTGTTTGACATTTCTCTTATCTTCTCGGTAAGTGCCTTCTCATTCAGCAAAAAGCTATTCTCCCGCCCAAGAACTATGTTCTCCAAAGCAGACATGACATCGATCAACTTGAAATGCTGGTATATCATGCCTATACCTGCTTTTATGGCATCCTTCGGCGCTGCAAACTGGACCTCTTTACCCTTTACAAAAATTGAACCGCTGTCGGGGGTGTAAACCCCTGACAGCATGTTCATCAATGTACTTTTCCCTGCGCCGTTCTCTCCCAACAGGGCGTGGATCTCTCCCTTACGGACGTCAAGGTTGATGTTCTTGTTTGCAACTACCTTTCCGAAGGATTTATTTATATTCTTCATTGAAATATAGTTGTTTTCCATAACTTTATTTCCTATCTTGTTTTATTTTATCTTGCCTTCTACACCCTGTACAAACCAATCAACACTCATTATTTCTTCAAAGGTCATTTTCTGGCCTTCAGCCACTTTTACAGCTCCGGTCTGATCCTTTATCGGACCCTGGAATACATAGAAGGAACCATCAACGATCGTTGCTTTTACCTTGTCAACTGCTTCCTGTGTGCCAGGTGCTACATTTTCTGTAAGAGGAGCCAGGTCAACCATTCCGTCCTTCATGTTTCCGTAGTAGTTCTGCTGTGTCCAATTGCCGTCAAGTATCCTCTGTACTTCATAAGCGTAGTATTTGCCCCAGTTCCATACGGGAGCTGTCAGGTAAGCTTTTGGTGCAGACTGTCTTGTGTCAAGGTCATAGCCTATAGCAAAAGCGCCTTTTTCTTCAGCAGCCTGCTGTGTAGCTGTTGTATCCTGATGCTGTGCCAATACGTCGCAGCCTGCATCCAATAATGCCTTTGCTGCTTCTTTTTCTTTTGCCGGATCATACCAGGTATGTGTCCAGTTTACCTTTACGGTAACCTTAGGATTAACTGACTGTGCGCCTAATGTAAATGCATTGATTCCTCTTACAACTTCAGGGATCTCAAATGCTGCTACATAACCAAGAGTATTGTTCTTTGTCTTCAGACCTGCAACTATACCTGCAAGGTATCTAGCTTCTTCCATAGCTCCGAAGTAGTTGCTGAAGTTCGGTCCGCTCTTGTAGCCTGAGCAATGATAGAATTTAATGTCGGGGTGAGCCTTTGCTGCTTTTTCAACAAAATCCATATGTCCGAAGGAGTTTGCGAATATAACTGTGCAGCCCTGGTCAATCAGGTCGTTCATAACCTTTTCGCATTCGCTGGATTCAGGAACGCCTTCCTTGTACATAGTAACTATCTTGTCTCCCAGCTGCTGTTCCAAGTACCTTCTGCCTTCATCATGAGCCTGTGTGTAACCTCCATCATTAGCTGAACCTATGTATACGAAACCGATCTTAAGTGGTTCTGCTTTTGGAGCTTCTGTCGGAGCTGCAGCCTCAGGTGTTGCAGCCGGTTCAGCCGGTGCTGCCTTTGGTGCGCAGCCTGTGAATATGGTTGCAAGCACCAGGACAAGTACTACAAGTAAACTAAAGGTCTTCTTCATACAATAATTCCTCCCCGATTTTTTTTTTGGTAGCTTTGCACGACCTGGTTTGTCCATGATCATGCGGCATATCTTGAAGGTAGCAAATGAGCTACCTTAAAGTCTCATACCCAAAGGAGATATTTCCTTTTTACTTTTCACCTTCAATATTAGATTGATTAGTCAATCTATTCTAAATTATGAGATAATGTCTGGTAAAAAAAATTGCCAGTACAACAAGAAATTCTCAGCATATATAAATAAATTCTATAATAAAAGTATATAGAATGCAAGCGGCTTATTGTACATGGAGCCTTGTATTTTCCGCCTTTGCCCGTACCGAAAGCTGTATGCCTTACTATATATACCCCGGGTACAGTTAAGCTTCAAAAAAGCCCATGTACCCGGAGCATCGCTTACCTTTAATCCTTAATTATCCATTAAGTACTTTCTTGACTGCATTAAAGATTTTGTTGTAGCCTGTGCAGCGGCACAGGTGTCCAGAAATCTCACGCTTGATCTCTTCATCTGTGTATTTCCTGCCGCTTTCCGTCAGAGCAGTAGCTGTCAATACCAGCCCGGGAGTACAGAAACCGCACTGTACGGCTCCTTCATCCACAAAAGCCTGTTGTACCTTGGACAGCTCTCCGTCCTTGGAAACCCCTTCTATAGTGGTTATCCTTTTCCCATCTGCCCATAATGCCAGGAAAATGCAGGAGTTTATCGGAGTACCGTTGATAAGTACAGTACACGCACCGCATTCACCAACAGAGCAGCCCTGCTTTACACCTGTAAAATGGAGCCTGTTCCTCAATACCTCAAGGAGTGATTCCCTTATATCGACCTCAAGGTTATAGACCTTGTCATTTACAACCATACTGATTTTCTTCATATCACTCAACCTTAGCACCTCCGCTTCTCAATACGGACTTATTGAGAGACCTGACTGTCAATATTTCTATCAGATGCTCCCTGTATGCCTTTGAAGCTCTCCAGGAATCCCTGGCTTTTGAGGCTTTTACCGCAAGTTTGCCTATCTCCTTCAGGTTTTCCGGAGTTGCTGCGAGTCCTTCAGCAAAGGCCTCAGCTTCTTTGCACCTTATGGGTGTCGGAGCTGCAACTCCCAGAGCGATCCTTACATCTGAAAGCTTGCCCCCTTCTACCTTACATACTGCAGAAACACCAAGCATTGCGATATCCATTGCCTTTCTTATGCTGTATTTTATATAGCAGCCGCTGGTTTTCTGATAGCTTTCCGGCGAAATCAGGAAGTTTGTCAATATTTCTCCCTGCTCCAGCTTCACCTTTCCAGGTCCCGCATAGAATTCACTTATTTTTACAGTCCTGGTTCCAGCCGGGCTTACCAGCTTCAAGGCTGCATCATATGCGAACAATGTAGTTGCACTGTCGGCAGATACTGCACCATTACAAACGTTTCCCCCAATGGTAGCCATGTTCCTGATCTGCGGCCCTC
The DNA here is from genome assembly GCA_964574195.1 of uncultured Clostridiaceae bacterium. Classification (GTDB taxonomy): domain Bacteria; phylum Bacillota; class Clostridia; order Lutisporales; family Lutisporaceae; genus BRH-c25. The sequence continues at coordinate 12,201 of CAZNMO010000018.1, forward strand.
CGACGGTAACAGCCGCTTCAGCCAGCACCGGAAGGTGCTTGTTTATGATATCGTTCCTGAATACCTGGGCGAAGGTCGCCATTGCTCCAATGGAAATGGTGCCATCCTCCAGCACGCTTATTTCATCAAGCCCGCCTATTCCCCTCAGACTCATTAGCTCTGCATCTTCCAGGTCACCATTGTGCATACGTATAAGCACATCGGTGCCTCCTGCTATGATTTTCAGCTTTGGGTTATCGGAAAGCATTTTCAGGGCGGCCTCAAGAGTTTCAGGTCTTTCAATATTCACTATATCAAACATTCCCCCGCCTCCTTTCTAAAGCAGTCCGCTTTCCTTAATTTTTTCGAAGACCGACTGCGGTGTCAGCGGTATTTTTTCAAATACAACACCTGTTGCGTTTACTACTGCATTTCTGATTGCCGGCGCCGGAGTAATAGTGGTGTTTTCTCCCAGAGACTTCTGACCTACAGAACCTGCAGGGTCCGGAAGCTCTACAAAGGCTGAACCTATGTCCGGCGTATCCATGATGGTCTGCAGCTTATAATCCAGGAAGTTGTTGTTCAATGGCGCACCTGTCTTCTTGTCAAAAAGCATTTGCTCAGTCAACGCAAAGCCCAGTCCCATGCTTACGCCACCATGTACCTGACCTTCTGCAAGCTGAGGATTGATTATCCTGCCCGAGTCATGTACATTGTATAGCTCCAGTACTTCCACCTGGCCTGTTTCCATATCCACTTCAACCTCTACGAAGGTGGCTCCGTATGCCATGGCATTGGTCCTACAGTTGGCAGTTACATCACTGGTGATCGGTGCTGCATTTACCCTGTCGTAATAGGATTCCATCGCTATGTCTTCCAGAGTGCAGATCTCCCTGCCCAGCTTTCTTTCAATTATCCTTGCATTCTTAATGTCCAATTCTTCGATGTTAAGTCCGACTTTTTTTGCTGCTAGCTCCAGTACCTTTGTTCTTACTTCCTCTGCAGCTTTATGAACTGCAGCGCCTGATACAAAGGTCTGCCTTGAAGCATATGCCCCGGTATCAAAGGGGGTTATATCGGTATCCTGCTGCGATACTATATGGACCATATCCAGAGGCAATCCAAGAACTTCGGCTGCTATCTGCGAAAGCACAGTATCACTGCCCTGTCCTATTTCGGTAGCACCGACCTGCAGCTGAACCGAGCCATCCTGGTTCATTACTATCCTTGCTCCTGCTATTTCAAAACCATGTGGGTAAGTACCTGTTGCATAGCTGAAGCAGGCCATACCCAGGCCTCTTCTTTTTGTTCCGCTCTGGTTCTTGTATTTTTCCAGCTTTTCGTCCCATTTGATAAGTTCCTTGCCTTTTTCTATACACTCATTAAGTCCGAAGGTCCTTACTACGATCCCTGAATGTGGATCCACCTTACCTTCACTGATGAAGTTGAGCTTCCTGAACTCTATAGGATCCATTTTCATTTCCCGGGCTATATCCTCAATATGGCTGTCCAATGCATAGAACATCTGGGGGCAGCCATAGCCTCTCATGGCACCTGCAGCGGGAAGATTGGTATATACCGTCACCGGCTCATACTTTATGGAGTTGAAGTTGTACAGGAGCCTGCACTTTCCTCCTGCACTCATGGCGATGGTGTGCCCGTGGGAAGCATATGCGCCGTTATTGCTGAAAAGCTTTATATTGATCCCAAGAAGTTTTCCTTCTTTGGATACTGCCGTCTTCATGCGGAATTTCATCGCA
>CAZNMO010000018.1:13949-14700 GCA_964574195.1 uncultured Clostridiaceae bacterium
ATGACGAGTCCTTGTGTCAATAAAACATTCTTCCCTTGTAAGTGCATAGCGAACAGGTCTTCCACCCACCGCTAGGGACATGGCTGCTGTAAGAGGCTCTATGATGACATCCTGTTTGTTACCGAAGCCGCCTCCTATATACGGTTTGATGACCCTTATCCTGCCCCAGGGCAAGCCCAGAGCCTGTGCCACTATTCTCCTCACAATATGGGGTATCTGTGTTGATGATACTATAAGGATACGCCCGTCGGTGTCTACCTGTGAAAATGCAGTCTGTATCTCCATATGGCTGTGCTGAACGATGCTGGTCTCATACGACCCTTCGAATACATGAGCCGCATTCTTCATATCCTCTTCAAAGCTTCCTATCTCCTCACCAAAGGAGCTGATAATGTTGTTAGGCCTTTCATCATGGATCACTGGAGCTCCGGGTTTGATCGCCTCCTCAGGGTCAAGAACAAAGGGGAGCACCTCATAATCCACTTCTATAAGCTTAAGCGCTTTTTCTGCTGTTAATGAGTCAACAGCCACAACCGCCGCGACTGCATCGCCCACAAAACGAGCCTTATCTGTCAGTATCAGTCTGTCTTCCACATCCCTATGCTCGGGTTCCAACGCATATGGATGGCCTGCTGTTCCAAATATTATATTGGGCAGGTCCTTGTGTGTTATTACAGCCTCAACCCCGGGGAATGCCTTGGCTTTGCTGGTATCAATACTCTTGATCCTTGCATGGGCATGGGGGCTTCTT
>CAZNMO010000018.1:14710-35417 GCA_964574195.1 uncultured Clostridiaceae bacterium
GACTTTGCCCACAAGCATATCCCTTTCAAAAAAGTCATCCGCATACTTTGCTTTGCCAGTTACCTTGGCTATGGCGTCTTTTCTTGTCTCACTCTTGCCAACTACCTCAAAAGCCATTTAATCACCCTCTATCAAACAGATTAAATTAGTTGTATCCTTTAGAATCTCTTCCAAACATCTGTGGCAAGCTCACGGCTTCTTGCCATCATTCTTTCTTCGTCTATATTTATTAGCTTTCTGTCTTCCATTAGAACCTTTCCGTTGACTATTGTGGTATCAACATGGCGTCCGTTGATTCCAAACAGCAAATGTCCGTTAATGTTTCCTGCATTTATAGGTGTTGGCGGATCATAATCCACTACGATCACGTCAGCCAGAGCACCTTCTTTAAGTATGCCTACCTGACCGTCAATAAATCTTTCAGCGATTTTTCTATTGTTTGTGAACAGCATTTCAGGGATCTCACCCCAGGCAACCTTTGAATCCTGTTTTACATGCTTGTGGATTATATTACCGACCTTGAAGGATTCCATCATATCGGCTGTATAACCGTCTGTCCCCAGGCCTAGGAGAATTCCTTTGCCGAACATTTCAAGCACCGGTGAGGCTCCTACCGCATTACCCATATTGGATTCAGGATTGTGGACTACTATTGCGTCCTTTTCCTTGAGCATATCCATTTCCTTTTCTGAGATATGGATGCAGTGGACTGCTATGGTTTTGTTACCAAGCACTCCGGCATCATTCCATCTTTCTATAACACCTTTGCCGTATTTTGCTCTTGAATCCTCTACATCTTCTATGCCCTCTGCACAGTGTACGTGGAAACCGGTACCCAAGCCGTTTATTGCATCAAGGCATTTGTCAAGTGTCTTGTCTGAGATAGTCATGGAAGCATGAAGTCCGAACATGCCCTTTAGCATATCATCCTTCTTGCTATTGCAGTACTTGATGAATTCTGCGTTTTCAGCTATGCCCTCTTCTATTGTCTTGTCACCGTCACGATCGGAGGTTTCATAACACAGGTTGCTGCGTATCCCTATATGCTCCGCTGCTTCGGCTATTTTGAAAAGACTTCCTTTGATGGCGTATGGGCTGGCATGATGGTCAAATACTGTTGTTACGCCGTTCTTTACCTGATCTATCATGGGCCCAACTGCGCTGTAATAAACATCCTCCAGTGTCAGCTTTTTGTCCAGCCTCCACCACAAGCCCTTCAATATGTCTGAGAATTTGTAAGCCGGTGGGCTGTCGTTGGACATTCCCCTTGCGAAGGTGCTGTAATAATGCATATGGGTATTGATAAAGCCCGGCATTATAAGCCTGCCCTTTGCATCCATAAAGCTTGCCTGGTTGTATTTCTCCTTCATAGCCTGTGTTGTGCCGATTCCGATTATCTTGTTACCGTCTATGGCTACACAGCCGTTCTCAATAATTGGCATATCTGCGTCACGGGTTATAACTCTTCCGTTTCCTACTAATAGCATTTTATTCACTCCCATATATTTATTGTACGCCTCTTTGTTTGTTCACAATATCGACTGCTACAGCATGGGCTGCTGAAGCGACCTTATCCGAATCTATGGTTGTAAGTCTTCCATCCTTTACGACAACTTTTCCGTTAACTATCGTCATATCCACCAGGCTAGAATTCCCCAGGCATACCAAGGATACGAGTGGATCATGACAGCCTGCATATTCTATGCCCTTCAGGTCAAACAGGACTATATCCGCTGCCTTTCCGGCATCCAGCCTTCCGGTGTCCTGCCTTCCAAGTACGTCAGCTCCGCCTCTGGTAGCCACCTTGAGTATCTCATAAGCGGCCAAGCCTTCTGTTCCATATTTCAGGTGGTTAAGAAGGTATGCGCGCCTTACTTCCTCCCACATGTTTGAACCGTCATTGCTTGCACTGCCGTCCACCGCTATGGAAAGCTTGCCTCCCGCCCGTACTATTTCGGTAGTACGGCATATGCCGCTGTTCAGCTTCATATTGGAGGAGGGGCAGTGGGCTATTCCCGAGCCCTTCAGTCTGGATATTTCATCGTCACTGAGGAAAATGCCATGGGCATACCATACATCCTCACCAACCCATTCAAGGTCTTCCATGAGTTCGAAAGGCCTTCTGCCGTATCGTTCAAGACAGAACTTCTCTTCATCAAGGGTCTCTGCCAGATGCGTATGCAGCATGACTCCCTTCTTACGCGCCAGATCCTTTGTCCGCACCATAAGCTCCCTTGTCACCGAGAAGGGTGAACATGGAGCAAGGGCTATCCTCTGCATTGAAAGGGGATTTGTATCGTGATAACGATTTATCAGCCTCTCACTGTCCAAAAGTATCTCTTCTTCTGTCTGGACGACCTCCATAGGAGGCAATCCGCCCATATCCCTTCCAAGGGACATGGAGCCTCTGGTAGCATGGAATCTGATCCCTATTTCACTTGCAGCCCTTAACTGGTCATCTATCAGCGTTGCCGGTTGATTCTTGGGGAACACATAATGATGATCGGAGGTAAGTGTGCAGCCGGTGCGCAGAAGCTCTGAAAAGCCTACCATTGCGCCGTAATACACCGCCTCAGGTGTTATGTTCTTCCAAAATTCGTATAAGCCTATAAGCCATGGAAAAAGAGGCTGCTCCTGCACTTCCTTTATCCCTCTGAAAAGGGTCTGGTACAAATGATGATGTGTATTTACAAATCCGGGAAGTGCAACCAGTCCGCTGCAGTCGATCACTTCAGCACCAGACTCTGCTGCAAGCCCGCTTCCTATCTCCTTGATGGCAGCACCATCGATAAGTATGTCGCAGTGCTCAAAGGACTCCTCCCGGTCATTGAAGGTCACTACAAGGTCAATGTTTTTTAAAAGCTTTTGACTCATAAATATAAGCCTCCAAAATGATATTGAGTATAAAGACGGACTGTTCCCCAAAAGCATTTATCACAATGCTTCTGCATTTTCCGGATAAATAACGCCGCTTTCTAGGAACAGTCCTCATCAAGTTACAATTACTGTTTCACAATTACTTTATTTTAATATTGTTTATATGGTCGAATTATATCATATATGAATGTTTGTTAATACACTCCAAAATTATTTTTTGAATCTCCGGTGAAACTGTACTTTCCTGACCTACTGTATAGTCTAATATCGTTCCGTCCTCAGCTCTTACCAGGCAGATTCCCTTTTCAACATCCTTCACCAGGAAGCCTTTATTTGTGCTGTCGTGGAAGTCCTCTTCACTCCAGAATACAGTCAGCTTATCCTTGTAAGGATTGCCGTCATGAGGACAGAATATGGCACAATTGCCGCATTCATTGCACATTCCGTCTATATGCAGCACCTGATGCTTTGAACCAAAGCCATCCAGGAATATTACTGCATTTGCCCTGTTTGGACAAACATCAACACATAATTCACAGATCTTTCCGCAGGATAGGCACCTTTCTGCTTCCTTTTCATCACATGCCGGATTGCTAAGTATTCCTTTCTTTTCATATATTGCCTTTTCATCCAGTTCCAGGCTCTTTTTCTCAAAGTCCGCAGAAAGGCCTTCCTTTGACAGGATGTCCTTTGCAACTGCCTTGCCGTCAGCGATGGCTTTGACAATATTTGCCGGACCTTTTTTCACATCACCTGCAACATAGACTCCGGGAATATTTGTCTCGCAGGCTGCGTTGACCTTCGGGAAGCCTTTGGGATCCAGCTGTATTCCATTCCTGCCCAGCAGTTCTCCGTCAACCTGCTCTCCGACAGCTATTATAACAGTATCTGCATCCAGAGCCTTCTTATTGCCTGTGGCTACCGGACTCCTCCTGCCGCTTGCGTCTCTTTCACCCAAGGCCATTTCATCACATACCAGCTTGTTGTCCTTATAGGTTACCGGTGCCAGCAGTTCCCTGAAAAGTATTCCTTCTTCAAGTGCCAGCTGTATTTCCTCATGGTCTGCAGGCATAAACTGCTTTGTACGTCTGTAGACGATTGAGACTGATTCAACACCAGGCACTCTTTTTGCCGCCCTGGCAGCATCCATGGCGACGTTCCCGCCTCCCACTATGCATACATGTTTGCCCAGGTTCATATTTCCCTTATTGGCCTTATAGCTTTCAAGGAAGGTGATCGCATTTACTGCCTTATCAGCGCCTTCCGCAAGCGCAAGCTGTCCCGGCTTCCATGCGCCAATGGCGACAACTACATAATCATATTCCTTTTTCAGTTCTTCGACCTTGAAATTCTCATCTACGCCCAGCTTGAACTGCACGCCCTGTTGTTTTACAAGCTCCAGGTCCTTTTTGATCATATCATTTGATATTCTGAATTCAGGGATCACATATTCAACTATACCATAAGGCCTGTCTTTCTTATCCATTACAACGGCCTCAACACCGTTTCTCCTCAGGAACAGGGCTGTTGCCAATCCTGCCGCTCCTGCACCGACAACGGCGACCTTCTTGCTGCTTCTGATAGCCGCCGGCTTGATACCGGATACATATTCATCCTGTGCATTGAGAACTGCTGCTTTCTTCATATCCCTGATAAGCACCGACTCATCATAGTCAAGTCTGGTACATTTGTACTGACACTGGTGGTCACATATGGAACCTGTTATGGCAGGTGAAGCATTATCATTTACTATTACGGAAAATGCCTCAGAATATTTTTTCTCGCCAACCAGAGCCACATACTGCGGTATCTGCTGGTTAATAGGACAGCCCATGGAGCATGGAGCTACGGCACAATCGAATAATGGCAGCTCCGAAAGTTTCCTGCTGCTTACAGGACGCAGCTCCTTTAAATGGTGTTTGTCGCTCAGCACATCCTTGGCCAGCTTATCAATCTTCGCCAGATCTATGCCTTTAAAGCCGCCGTTCAGCTGGCTTTCCACCTTTTTTGCCATCTGTGTTATTCTTTCGTAGCCTCCCGGCTTCAGTACGGTTGTAGCAAAGGTGATCGGCATTACTCCAGCTGCAAGCACTCTGTCAACATTGAAGAAATCTATTCCGCCTGAATAGGATATATTCAGGTCGCCGTCAAATTCCTTTGCCAACATGCCGGCTAGTGAAATAGAAAGCGCATACAGGGATCTGCCGGACATGTACATCTCTTCTCCCGGCAATTCCTTGTTCAGTATCTTTACAGGAAGTGTATTGGTCAGCTTTACTCCAACCTCGAGGCCAAGCTCCTTGCCCAGGTTTTTCAGCCGCTTAAGCATTGCGACCCCGTCAGCAAACTGCAGGTCGTGTATGAAATGATGTCCGTTCAGGGTGATATAGTCGTAACCCAGTGCGTCCAGCGTTTCCCTTACGAACTTTTCGCCCAATAATGTAGGGTTCATTTTTACATAGGTATGAAGATGCTTTTCTTTCAGGAAATAGGTGGCGATCCTCTCTATCTCCTGTGGAGGGCATCCGTGAAGCGTGGAAAGTGTGATCGAAGGACATACTACAGGTGATATCCTGTCCAGGTCCTCCCTGGTGAAATGTGCGAAGGAATCAAGATTGGAAAGCAAGGCTTCCCTGCATTCCTTCCAAATATCTGTATTGGATGCATTACGCATTCCCTCTATATAAGCATCGATCTTGGGTGACTTTATCCCGTCCAGATCATAGCCAACGCTCATATTAAACATGAAGTCTCTTTCGCTGCTTAATCCAAGTTCCTTCATCAGAACGTGCAGCAGGAACCATGCCTTTATATATTCATTATATGCATCAGGTACTCTAAGCTCTGTTGACCATTCTACATTATAGCACTCATCCTGTGCATATATACATGGCTTTGATACGGGCAGGTCTTCTCCATCAAGCTTCTGCACAGTTTTCAATTCTATAAAGCGGCTGCCTGTAAGATATGCTGCTACAATGTTCTGTGCCAGCTGTGAGTTCGGTCCTGCAGCCGGGCCCAGCGGTGAAGACAACTTTTCGCCGAAAAGCTCTATGGAGCTTCCGCTTGTATTATGATAAAACTTACTTCTGTGTATGCCGAATATTGTGTTTTTTTCCTTCAATTCAGCAGTTACCCATTGAAGCATATCTGAAAATGGTATAAGCCTCATTTTATCACTCATTATTTTCCCCCCTAAGGTATTTGTAGGTTATCCGCAGGGAACGCACATGCTGCGCTCCCTGCGGCTTGTTACTATTCCGCCAGATTCTCCGTTGTTTTCGGCATTTTGTCCGCGTACTTTTCAACGAATAGTGAAGGGATCGCTGCATACATTGCAGCAGCCTTGACCAATTCATCCTTCCAGGTCTTTTCATTTGGCGCATGAGCCTGGTCCTCATGGCCCGGGCCGAAGCCTATGCAAGGGATACCGTATTTACCCATTATGGATACTCCATTGGTGGAGAAGGTCCATTTGTCCAATACCGGTTCATCATTGAAAAGTCCTTTATATGCCTCAAGCAAGGTACCGCATACCGGATGGTTCTCTTCTATGAACCAGGTGGGGAAATATGCTTCTGTAGGATATACCAGATCGGTATAGGATGGCCTACTGTAAGGATACATAGTAACCTCAGCCTTTGCCGCCTTCACTGAAGGCAGTTCCCTGATCTGGTTCATAGCATATTCTCCGCTTTCACCGGCTGTAAGTCTTCTGTCAATGGATATCCAACAGCTGTCTGCCACCGCACACCTTGACGGCGAAGTATGGAATATCTCGGATACCGTCAATGTTCCCTTTCCAAGGAAAGGATGGCTTATGAGCCTATTATTGAGCTCCGAGAGCTCCATAAGGATGGGAGCCATCTTGTATATGGCGTTGTCGCCTCTCTCAGGAGCAGAGCCGTGACAGCTTACGCCCTGGGTGGTGACCTTTATTTCCATCCTGCCCCTATGTCCTCTGTATATACGGCAGGACGTAGGTTCTGTAATAACAACGAATTCCGGACGTATGCCCAGTTCCTTTATTATATACTGCCAGCACAAACCGTCGCAGTCCTCTTCCTGTACCGAGCCGACTATCAGCAATGTATAGTCATCCTCAAGCTTCAGGTCCTTTATTATTTTGCCGGCATAGACCATGGAAGCCATTCCGCCTTCCTGGTCACTGGCTCCTCTACCGAGGATTATCTCATCATCTTCAAAGCCCTGATAAGGGTCATAGTTCCAATTCTTGATATTGCCCACACCAACTGTATCGATATGCGCATCCATTGCGATAAGATGTTTGCCATGTCCTATATAGCCGAATACATTGCCCATAGGATCGATCTCAACCTTGTCAAAGCCTACATCCTTCATTTCCTTTGCTATTCTCTGAACGACTTCCTTTTCACCGCAGCTTTCGCTGGGTATTGCTATCATGTCTCTCAGGAATCTGGACATCTCCGGTTTATATTTGTTGGCAAGCTCCACTATCTGTTTAAAATCATATGACATTGCAGGCCCTCCTATAGTTTAATCAGTATTAAAGATTCTTTGTCAATCCGGTCCTCTCGTTGAACTGTTCTATCAGCCTGTCAAGCTCCGGTGCCATTGTGTGAAGCCTTCCCCAATAATTGTCATAGTCATACCACTGCTCATTAAGCTCATCCAGATCATACATCTGCTGCTCTATCCAGGTGTAGTATTTGAGGTTGTGGATGCGTTTCTTGCTCTGGTAGGTCAATTCCTCCATGCTGTCTGTCCTGACGCCCTGTACATGTCTGTTGTAGTCGATGGCTGCATTGAGGTTGCTGTATTCTCCGCCTCTTTCTGCTTCCATTTCCTTCAGACGTGACTGGTACATTTCTGCAGAGTCTGTGAGCACTGTCATGACCATGTCGTTTTCTCCAAGCTCGTAGTACTTTGCAAACTTTATGCAGGAAAGTATATTGGCAGCACCAGATATTCCGATCCAGCTGAGCTTTGCTATTACATCCTCTGCAACACCAAGTTTTCTAAGGTATTCCTGTCCTGCAGGTTCGTTGCAGAGACGGAAGAAGCCAAGGCTGTCATTATCATCTATTGCTATGACCATGTCGGTATTCTTTACGTTATGGATCCACGGCACATGCTTGTCACCGATACCTTCTATCCTATGATCTCCAAAGCCGTTATTGAGGAGTGTCGGGCACTGCAGAGCCTCGCCCACTGCTATCTTTGCATTGGGATACTGGTCCTTTATGAAATCTCCGCTTCCAAGTGTTCCAGCTGAACCTGAGGTCAGACATACACCGGCGACCTTTCCCTTTTCTCCTGCTTCTGCCTTGAATATCTCATTCATTGCATTTCCTGTTACTTCATAATGCCACAGGTGATTTCCAAGCTCTCCAAACTGGTTGAATATGAGGACATTATCCCTGGTCCTTCTGAGCTCCCAGGTTTTGTCATATATCTCTTTTACGTTGCTCTCGCAGCCGGGAGTTGCAATTACTTCGCCAGCTACTGTCTTGAGCCATTCAAAACGCTCCCTGCTCATGTTTTCCGGCAGGATCGCTATTGAGCTGCAGCCGAGAAGTGTTGAATTGTAAGCACCTCCACGGCAGTAGTTGCCTGTTGATGGCCAAACAGCCTGATGATATGTCGGGTCAAACTGTCCTGTAACCAAACGCGGAACCAGACATGCAAAGCTTGCGCCTACCTTGTGTGCTCCTGTGGGGAAGAATTTTCCCGACATTGCGAATATCCTTGCCTTAACTCCTGAAATCACAGAAGGGATCTCAATGTAGTTAGGCAATTCATTGTACAGGCCGCCTTTTTTTACAGGCTGGTTCTTCCAGGATATCCTGAAGAGGTTTATTGGATCAACATCCCACAGTCCGGTATCTTTCAGCTTTTCCTTGACTTTTGCCGGTATCTTTCCAGGATCCTTCATCTGAGCGAAGGTAGGGATCGCAATATTCCTTTCCTTTGCATTCTCAACTGTTTTTGCAAGTCTTTCCTCATTGATGGTCAGATCGATCAGTTTTCTCATTTTTAACCCTCCGTTATTGTTGTATTATTTATTAATTATTCTCTTGAGATCTTCAATGTCAGGTTCCACATGGTTTGCCTGGCCTGCAGCCTTCATGGCGCTCTTTATGTCCTTCAAGCCGCTACCACTTACTATGCTTACGACCTTCTCGTCACCCTTGATCAAGCCCAGCTGATTCATCTTCATTATTCCAGCGAAGCTTGTAACTCCCGCAGGCTCTCCGAAAACTCCAGTTTTCTGGGCAAGAGTCTTCATGGCTGACAGTATCTCTTCATCAGTCACATCTACCATATAGCCGCCGGATTCGTTTACCGCATTTAAAGCCTTTATACCGTTGCGCGGAATGCCTACGGAAATACTGTCTGCAATAGTTTCAGGCTTTTCATATTCAAATTCATAAGTGTGTTTGTTGAAGGCTCTGGTCACAGGATTTGACCTGGCGGCTTGAACTCCCACTATCTTGGGGAACTTGTCGATCAAGCCCAGTTGATAGCATTCCTTGAAGCCCTTCCATACTCCGCCTATGGAGCAACCATCTCCGACAGCCACTACAGCTATATCCGGTGCTTTCCAGCCCAGCTGCTCGCAGATCTCGTAAGCAACCGTCTTTTTGCCCTCCACAAGGTATGGATTTATTGCACAGCTTCTGTTATACCAGTTGAACTCATCAGCAGCCTTGAAGCAGAGCTCTACTGCTTCATCATAGGTGCCCTTCACCAGGAATACATTGGAACCGTATATGAGCAGCTGAGTTACCTTTGCCTCAGGAGCTGTTTCCGGTACGAATATATATGTTGTAATGCCTGCACTGGCGGCAAAGCCGGACAGAGAGGATGCCGCATTCCCGGTTGAGGCTGCGCACATGACATACCTGTTGAGTTCCACCGCCTTGGCAACTCCCACTGCGCTAGCCCTATCCTTAAGGGATGCTGTAGGATTACGTGAATCATCCTTCAGATAAAAGCTGCTCAGCCCTGTTTCCTTTGCCAGTTTTTTGACCTCATAAAGGGGTGTCCATCCAACCTGCAAAGGCTGGATCCCTTTTGTGTCTTCAATTGGTATAGCCGGAAGATAACGCCATAAGGAATAGTCTGTGTTCTTCTTCAGCTGATCTCTGGTCAGCTCTTTCCTGATCTGTTCATAGTCAAGTACAACGTCCAGTATACCGTCAATACCACAATCGGGACAGGTGTAAAGCACCTCCGAGGGAGAATATTCCTTTCCGCACTTTACGCATTTCAACCTTAATACCTTGCTCATCCCTTCACCTTCCTCATAAATCTATAAATCTATCATTTTAAAATTTATTTCTTTTTATTGTAGGGTGTGTCTTTTAGCGGCAGCTCCAACCTTCTGATACCATCGTACCGCTCATAGGCCGAAGCTGCTGCGGCAGCTACCGGTATCAAAGATATCTCACCGATCCCCTTTGCACCGTATGCTAGCTCCGACTGGTTTTTCTCTATTATCCTTACGTCTATCTCGGGTATTTCGTTCGCCCTCAGCAAACCTAGAGTTCCGAACCGGTTCTTTACAAGCCCCTGCTCGTAGACCAGCCCTTCTCTCAGTGCTGAGCCTAATCCCATTATCACGCCGCCCTCCACTTGTCCTTCAATGTTTTTCGGATTTATTGCCCTTCCAACATCGTGGGCAGCTATGATCCTGGCTATTCTGCCTTCCTCATCAAGTGCCACCAGGTGTGTCGCATAGCTGTATGCAACATGGCTCACGGGATTCTCCTTCTGTGATTTTATAGGGTCTGTAATGCCGTTGTATTCTCCGAAGAATTCCTGCCCTTCCAGCTGTTGAAGCGGTGTTGCCTCCAATGCTGCCTTCAGCTTAAGCGCCGCCTGGCGGCAGGCCTCCCCTGTAAAGAGGGTTTGCCTTGAAGCTGTTGTAGCGCCCGAATCGGGGCATTCCGCCGAGTCAGGCTGGTTGAAGCTGATGACTTCACCAGCTATTCCTGTTGTTTCGGACACGATCTGTATCATTACAGTAGCCAAGCCCTGGCCGATGCATGATGCAGCGGAGTACAGCACCACCCTGCCATCCGCTATTTTTATACGGCAGCGGCCTATATCCTGCAAGCCCACACCTATTCCTGTGTTTTTGAAGGCACAGGCTATACCGGCATTTTTATTTTTATAATAGTCATCCTTCACTGCCAGGAGAGTTTCCTTGATTGCAGTATCGTCACCGCATATCTGCCCGTTTGCAAGGACCATCCCCGGTTCAACAGCGTTCCTGTACCTTATTTCCCATCTATCCAATCCAACCAGGTCTGCCAGTTGGTCCATATTGGCTTCTGCTCCGAAATTGGACTGAGGCACCCCAAAGCCCCTGAATGCACCTGCCGGTGGGTTATTGGTATATACACAGTAGCCATCCAGCTCTACATTGGCTATACTGTAAGGACCGCAGGCATGGGTGCATGCCCGCTCCAAGACAGCTGTACCCAGCGATGCATAAGCTCCTGTGTCGGCAATTATCTTTGCAGTCATCACCGTAAGCATGCCATTCTCATCGCAGCCCGTTGCTATTTCCATCTCCATGCCGTGCCTTTTAGGGTGGCACAGTAGGCTCTCTTCCCTTGTAAAAGTATATTTGCAGGGCTTTCCGGTGTGATAGGTTCCCAAAGCAGCATAATGCTGTACGCTCAGGTCTTCTTTTCCTCCAAAGCCTCCACCCACATTCTGAAGTATCACCCTCACCTTGTCATGAGGCAGCCCCAATACACGGCACAGCTCATGGTGATCATGGGTTATGCTCTGGGTGCCTACATACAGTGTCATTATATCTCCGTCATAAAAGGCTACCGCACTTTCAGGCTCTATAAATGCATGCTCCAGCGGCGGTGTACTGTAAGTGTTTCTTACCACATACCTGGCTTCTGCCAGCGCTTTTTCAGGATCCCCACGCTTCACATATGTCCTGCTCAACAGATTACCCTTTTCATGCACCTTGGGAGCAGCTTCCTCCAAAGCCCTTCTGGGATCTGTCACAGGCTCCAATTCCTCATACTGCACCGCAATCTTCTTTACAGACTCATCTGCAATTTCTTTTGTCCTTGCAACTACGGCTGCTACTGCATCTCCGGCGCAGCGGGTCATTTCGCCCACCGGTACGAAGGTAGGCCAATCCTTGAAAATATACCCCTGATAATTCTCACCTGGCACATCAGCCGCAGTAAGGACTGCTTCTACACCTTCCATCCCGCGGGCTTTTCCGGTATCTATCGCCAAAACTCTGGCACGAGGCTTTATTGCTCTGAGAACGGAAACATAAAGCATATCTTCCATAAATACATCATCACAATATACTGCTTCACCCAGGGCCTTTTTCAAAGCGTCGACCCTCAGCCAGTTGCTGCCAATATTTGACTTGTATTTTTCCAGGCTGATCTGCTTTTTTTCTCTTAGTGCCTCTGCTGCAAGCATAATTGCCTTTATTATCTTCACATAACCCGTACATCTGCACAGGTTATTCCTTATAGCTTTCTTAACATCCTCTTCTGTAGGACTCAGATTGGTGTCCAACAGCGCCTTTGCACTCATTATCATACCGGGTGTGCAAAAGCCGCACTGTACCGCACCTGCTTCTGCGAAGGCATTGGAGTATATCTCCCGTTCTGCTTCACCGAGCCCCTCCAGTGTAAGAACTTCCTTGTCCTGAAGCTTATCAACCTTCATGGTACAGGATCGGACAGCTTTACCATCTACAAGAATAGTGCAGGTCCCGCATACACCTTCACTGCAGCCATTTTTGACCGAGGTCAGCTTTTCCACTTCCCTCAGATACTTCAAAAGCTCCGTTCCATTTTCCAGTGATACATTTCTCCCATTAAGCCTGAAGCCAACCATTACTTCCACCTACCTTATCACAGCGTTCTATTTCTTACCGCATTTAAGAAAATTCAGCACCATTTTTTCTCCTGCTGCAAAATACTCATTCAGGTCGAACTTCCCTTCATCCATAAGGTATTGCATCGATGCCCCCATCATTATTGAAATGATAAGATACGGAAGCATCCTGTTTTCTGTGGAATCTTCATCTTCAAAATGAGGCTCCTGCTTAAGGACCTCAACTATATTTTTCGTCCAGATATCAAAAGCTGCCTTGAACTTTTCCCTTATCTCAGGGTCTGCAGTACCCTGTACCCAAAAATCAAACTGAACATAATCTATCTTCTTGTTGTTCAGTATGTCATCCTTTTTCTCGTAGAACAAGCCGCTGATGTTCTCTTCAAAGGACTTCTTCTCCAGGTCCACAGAGCTCATCCGCTTCTCTGTGAATCTCTCCTGTATGCTGTCCAGAAGGGCTATCATCAAATCGTTCTTAGTCGGATAATAGTAATGCAGGTTGGATTGTACCAGACCTGCTTCCTCAGCAATAAGGTGCATCCTGGTTCCGCTTATTTTGTTCTGAGCCACTATTTCAAAGGCTGCATCCATGATTTTCTTTGCGGTTTCGTTAGCCATTAGGAATCCTCACTTCATTTATAAATCAATACAACTTTCCCTTCTTAGAAATATAGCTGTATTGTAAAGCTCTGACTTTTAAAAAAAGTGGCTTGCAGATGGGCAAGCCACTCATCTTTTAAAACTTTCATACTTCCTGATACTACTATTTAATGCATATCACCTATTAGCCCAGGAATCTCGGATTATTTGCCGCCAGAAGCGCTTCAAGGGTTTGCGGTGCATTTTTTACCTTGCTCATAAATATCATAGCTGCTATGATATATGGCTTGAAGCCCGCTTCCTTATACAGCGGAGTACGGTATCTGTCGAACACTGATGCCGATACCTCACCGTTCTTGCAGCTGACATCCGTTATATCAGCAGGCAAGCAGTGCATATACAATGCTTTGCCATCCTTTGTCAGTTTCATCATTTCTTCATTGCATTCCCAGTCCTTATGGTTTGCGTTCTGAGCCAGAAGCTCCTTCTCAAGAGCTTTGATCTCGTCGAACTTGCCTTCACCATACAGGTTGGTTCTCTTCTCCATTGCGCCATATGGAGCCCAGCTCTTTGGATACACTATGTCGGCATTCTGGAAGGCTTCCTTCATGGAGTTGGTCTTTACGAATTTGCCTCCGCTCTTTGCCGCATTAGCCCTGGCTATATCCTCCACATCAGATAAAAGGTTGTAGCCTTCCGGATGCGCCAAAGAAACCTCCATCCCCATCCTTGTCATCAGCCCTATTATTCCCTGGGGAACAGACAGCGGCTTTCCATAAGACGGAGAATATGCCCAGGTCATTGCGATCTTCTTGCCCCTGAGTTTCTCCACTCCACCGAAATGGTTGATCAAATGGAGCATGTCAGCCATGCTCTGTGTCGGATGGTCTATATCGCACTGTAAGTTGACAAGTGTAGGCCTCTGCTCGAGGACACCATCTTCATGCCCCTGCCTTACTGCTTTGGAAACTTCCCTCATATAGGTATTTCCCTTGCCGATGTACATGTCATCGCGGATACCTATTATATCAGCCATAAAGGAGATCATGTTTGCAGTTTCACGTACTGTTTCACCATGAGCTATCTGGGATTTCCCCTCGTCCAGATCCTGAACCGTCAAGCCCAGAAGATTGCAGGCGCTGCTGAAGCTGAACCTGGTCCTTGTGGAATTGTCCCTGAATAACGATACCGCAAGGCCGCTGTCGAATATTTTGGAGGATATGTTGTTCTCCCTCATTTTTCTGAGTATGTCGGCTACTTGGAATACAGAATGGATCTCATCGTCAGTCTTTTCCCAGGTCAGCAAGAAATCATCATTGTACATTTTCTTGTTGTCAAGCTTCGCAAGCTGATTGATCATCTTCCTTATTTCTTCCATACACTTCTCTCCTATTTTTAATTATTATCTGTTTCTAACATTTTTTTTGCTATGCAGAAATTTATTTTGATTGTTTAGTCAATTTAATTATAAAATTGCATGAATTTTTTGTCAATACACCTTTGGAACTATTCGAAGCTTTTGTGAATTTTTTAATTAATAAGTAATAAATCAGATATTCAACAAAAAAGGGAACACTAATAAAAAAGTCGGTTGACAGTAGCATAATTAGCTGATAACATATCTTCTAATATTATTTTTCTGGAAGGTTCCGGAAAAGCGGATCACATTTTGATTATTGCATTAGTTTATAGGGCAAATCAGTTAAAATCAATGTAATATTTATGTGAAAGCTGAATAAATATAGAAAAATGTTCAGATGATCTGAGCCTTGGAAAAGGGGATTCTTCACATGCTGGAAATGATAATGGAATTAGCTTCATACATCATTAATAGCGCCGTCGTCAATGCTGTACCAGACCTGTCCGTTGCAGTGGCCCTGGTAGTACTACTAAGTGTACTGCTAGTCCTAGTGCTAACAAACAGCGTCAGCAGCATTCTTTTGCTTGTGAAAAATTCCATATCGTCAAAGGCGATGGTTAGAATTACCGACAATGTGAAGGCCTTCAGGTATATTGAGGCTTATCCCGTTTCTTAGGGTCACTTGCCCGTATATCTTTCAGCCGCAGGCTTTCAAAGCCTGGCCGGTCAACTACTGGGGTTGAACGTTATTAAATATAATAGAGAGTAGTAATAAAAGGACTTCTCGCCCCGGTGGCAGGAAGTCCTTATTATTTTATAAAAATTAAAAGAGAAGGAGGAAGGTTATGAAATATTCAGGAGCAGAGCTTACAATAAGGTTATTGGAAAAACAGGGAATCGAATATATTGCTGGTATACCGGGAGGGTCTAACCTCCCTCTATATAATGCACTATACGAAAGCTCAATCAAGCATATACTGGCGAGACATGAGCAGGGTGCCGGCTTTATAGCCCATGGAATGGCCAGGTCAACGGGTAAGCCGGCGGTATGCTTTGCGACCTCCGGCCCCGGAGTCACCAACATCATAACAGCCGTAGCAGATGCCAAGCTGGATTCAGTGCCTATAGTCTTCATTACAGGGCAAGTGGCTCTTTCCCTTATCGGGACAGATGCTTTTCAGGAGGTCGACACCTATGGGCTTACCTTGCCTATTACAAAACATAATTTCCTGGTGCGGTCAGCAGAAGAATTAAAGGAAGTGATACCCGAGGCTTTCAGGATCGCTGTTTCCGGACGCTCGGGGCCTGTGGTGGTGGACATACCCAAGGATGTACAGCTGGCTGAAGTTGAGGTGGATGAGCTGACCGAGCCGGAAGCTGCAGTTACTCACTCCAGGGTCAGTGTCAGTGATTCGGCCAGGATAGCCCGTATAATAAATGAGGCCAAACGCCCCTTGATGCTTATAGGAGGCGGCGTTATCAACTCCAATGCACAAAATATACTCTTAAAGCTTGCCAGAAAAAACTCGATTCCTGCAGCTTCCACCTTGATGGGCCTGGGCTGCATACCCCAGGATGATCCGCTGTGCCTGGGCATGCTGGGCATGCATGGGGCCAGGTATACAAATTTTATCATCAATGAAGCAGACCTGGTGCTTGCACTGGGAGTACGCTTTGACGACAGGGCGACAGGAAGGGTCAAGAGCTTCTGTCCCAATGCATCGATAGTACATATCGATATAGATGAATCAGAAATCGATAAGGTCAAGAGAACTAACGTATCTGTTACAGGAGATATCAGCGAAGTAGTAAGTGAAATGCTTCCTTATATAAATCACGACAACCGTATAGATTGGATAGGCTATATCAACGGCATGAAAATGGAGTATCCGTCGAGGCTGAGCGAAGCTGATCCATACAGTCCCTGCAGCTTCATCAAGAGAGTGGGTGAGATGCTTGATGAAGATACAATAATAACTACCGATGTTGGCCAGCATCAGATGTGGGTAGCTCAATGCTATCCATTCAGGAAGCCTCGTACGTTTCTGACCTCCGGCGGCCTCGGTACCATGGGCATTGGCTTGCCGGCAGCAATAGGGGCTGCATTGGCCAATCCTGACAAGCGCATCGTATGCTTCACCGGTGACGGCTCGGTGCTCATGAACCTACAGGAGCTTGCAACTCTTGCAGATCTGGAGCTGAACATAAAGATCCTCATCATGAATAACAAGCATTTGGGGCTGGTACGGCAGCTTCAGGAATTATTCTACGACAAACATTATATCGCTACTAAGTTTATTGCCAACCCCGACTTTGCCAAAATCGCCGAAGGCTTCGGAATAAGAAGCTATGATCTGGAAGGTGTTGAAGCTCCCTGGCCGCTTATGAAAAAAGCCTTTTACGAGCCTGGCCCCTGTGTAGTAAATGTCCCCATAGCCCCCGAAGAGCAGGTCACACCCATGGTCCCTCCGGGAGCTTCAAACTGTGAAATGATAGGAGGCTACTGTGATGAAGCAAATATCTGATATCGTTATAGAACTTACTGTTAACAACCATCCCGGTGTGATGTCCCATATAACAGGCCTGTTTGCCAGAAGGGCCTTCAACCTTGAGGGTATTCTCTGCGGAAGGGTCGGTGATGGGTCTACCAGCAAGATCTATTTGCTTGTAAACAGGGATGAACGTCTGGATCAGATAATAAAACAGGTAAACAAATTGTATGACATACTTGATTTCAAGCTTCATGAGGATTTTGACAGTACATTGTTCGACAGGGTCCATGAGGTTATAGTAAGGGATGCGTGATAGAAAAAGTGGACTAATGAGCATTATGCCAATACAATCCTGTGTTTTTCGATCCTCTGGCCCGAATCCACCATCAAGCCCAGCACAGGCTTGCCTTCAGGGTATGAAAGCCTTGCACTGTCAATGAGTATAAGAAGCTTACACCCAGAAATGGAGGGTATTCAGAGGAACTGCTGAAACGAAAGGAAGAATTCTATACAAAATTCATGTCATTATAAACAAAAGCACTGCATTAAGCTGCAGTGCTATATGTATGTAAACTCATATTAATTTTTGGTGGAGGCGATGGGAATCGAACCCCTATGGTCAGCCCGTATGAGGCATTCCATTGTCTCCGGATAATCTATCATACATGAAAACAAATACTGCTGCTATGCTCCATCAGGCGGTAAGGGCCTATCCGGATGATCCAGCCAGCATGTATCAAACAATTTACCCACAAGCGAAGCTGCACAGCCAAGGCCCATCGATCCGACCGACATAATCACCCATTCAGGCAATCCTCCGCCCGCTACGGCATCCAGCTCTGCTTCATTCAACTCTCCGTTTTTAGCGGCAGAAGCTTTAGCTGTCTCTACAAACCTCAAGAAATCATCCCTCGTAACCTCAAAGCCATTTTCTAGAGCAAGCGCTACAACTGTATCCACTGCCTCATCCTGTGTCTTTCCTTGCAGGGCCCTGAGCTTCTCCTGGAGTTCGACATCGGTCTGTACTTTTTCAAAAAACAGTCCTATCTTTTCCATTTTAACTGCCTCCTTTCAAATTTACATACTATAGTCATGATCCAGATTCTCAGGGTGATCCAGTGCACAGGTATCAAAAATTCTTCCGACCGCTGATCCAGCGCAAAAGACACCGAATGACAAAACAGAATATCCTATCCATTCGCCAAGCCCTCCGCCTGCTACGGCATCCAGTTCGGCTTCATTCAGCTCTCCGTTTTGCGCTGCGGATGCTTTTGCTGCTGCTTCGACGTACTTCTGAAGGTCTTCCTTGGTGATTTCAAAACCGTTTTCTTTGGCCAGCGCCATAATTGCCGTTATCACTTCTACCTGTGGCTTGCCTTGCATCGCTTTAAGCTTCTCCTGAAGCGCAGCGTCTGTCTGTACTTTTTCTAAGAATCGTTTTACATTCTCCATAATTAACCTCCTATCCATTATTCCCCGTCATCTGTATACGGTTCCTTATTAAGCTTGCACTTGCCGCCTATAGCCAAGGAAACCAAACAGCCCAGACCCAGTGAAAATCCGGATACGATGACCCAATCGTTATATCCGCCGCCGGCTACTGCATCCAATTCAGCATCCTCCAGCTCCGCATTCTCATTAACTGCCTTACCGGCAGCCTTCATATACTCCATAAGGTCTTCCCTTGTAACTTCATAGCCGCTTTCTTTGGCAAGCGCTACTACCGCATCCACAGTTTCTTCCTGCGTTTTCTCCTGCAGGGCCTTCAGCTTTTCCTGAAGCTTGGCGTCAGCCTGTATTTTTTCAAAAAATAGCTTTATGTTTTCCATTGAAATCCCCCCTTTCAAGCTTCATCATTACCTCAAATAGAAATTTGCTTCATACTGCTCATTACTATCATAAAGTAATGTTAATCCATATCCATGCGGCATCCGAAAATGCTTTCACGTCCAACAAGTGATAAACCACAGGAAATACCAGCTGATAGTACAGAGAAAAGTACCCACTCATTAGTTCCCCCGCCGGCGACTGCATCCAGGTCGGCTTCATCCAGTTCTCCCTCTTTGGCTAATTTTTTGACTGCCTGTTGAGCATAAGCATTCAGTTCTTCCTTTGTAAAGGCAAAACCATCAGAATATGCTATCTTTGTCACTACTTCAAGCGCTTCCTCAGCAGTTTTAGCGCCCATATGCATTATTTTATCCTGCAGTTCCGCATTATTCTTGACCTTTTCATAAAACTTGCCTATTTCTTCTATTGACATGTTTATTCACCCCTTAGTACAGATATTAATTATTACCCTTTGGCCGGTATACTTCATTTGTATTTAATTTGCACTCGCTGCCATCACTCAGTGAAACCACACAGAATAATATCATAAGAGACCCGATTAGCCAATTTTGATAACTGCCGCCTGCAACAGCCTCCAATTCAGCTTCGTCCAATTCCCTGTTTTTGCCGATTGCTTCCTGCACTCCTCTTGCATAGGCCAATAAGTCCTCCTGACTGATTTCGAAGCCGTTTTCCTTTGCCAAAGCGATAGTTGCAGCGATCGCTTCTTCCTGTGTTTTTTCCTGCATAGCCTTAAGCTTTCCCTGTATACCTGCATCAGCCTGCACCTTCTCAAAAAAGCGCTTTACATTATCCAACTACGTGCCCCCCTTTCATATAAAACTAGTACCTGTCCCCTTCCAGCGACTCAGGGTGATCCAATGCGCAGGTGTCAAAAATTTTGCCGACTGCTGATGCGGCACAGTAAATACCAAATGAAAAAATAGAGTATGCAACCCATTCACCGGTTCCGCCGCCGGCAACAGCATCCAAATCAGTTTCATCCAGTTCACCGTTTTTTACAGCAGACTTCGCTGCAGCCTCCATATAATTCAGAAAATCCTCCCGACTGATTTCGAGGCCGTTTTCCTTCGCCAGAGCAATGATTGCCGTAATCGTGTCCTCCTGTCCCATACCCTTCATTTCTTTGATTTTCTGCTGAAGCCCCTTATCCATCTGTACCTTTTCATAAAAACGTGCTATATTATCCAACCTTCTCTTTCCTCCTTCTTTATGCTATGCAAAGTCCATAGTTGTCATATTCTATGGAATTAACCAATTCAATCACTCCACCTGCAACCGCATCCAGCTCATCCTCTCTCAATTCGCCGCTTACCGTTGCAGCTGCTTTAGCTTTCTCCAAATAGGCCAGAAAATCTTCTTTAGAAAACATAAGTTCACTCTCTTTAGCCAGTGTTAAAATTGCTTCCGTAGCTTCTTCCCGGCTCTTTCCTTTTAGGGCACTTAGCCTTTCTTGCAGCGCCGCATCACCTTTGACCCTGTCAAAAAACAGCTTGACATTATCCATAAGCTTTCACCCCCCGTATTATGCTTTTGCGTTCTAATACGAAGCAGCACAGAAAGTATTACATATTTTGCAAAAAAACTCAAACTAAAGCTGCATGTAATACTTTTTGATCCATTCCGTATTACTGGTAGAGCAACTATACAA
>CAZNMO010000018.1:35427-35977 GCA_964574195.1 uncultured Clostridiaceae bacterium
ACTATACAAATTGGTGGTGTATATATGGAATTCACACTGAATGAACTGCGAAAAATGGCAGCCGAGGCACTTTTCCTGAAGGAACGGCTCTCCTGCAGGGACATCTGCTTTGTTGAGGGAAGAGATGAAGACCGGGATATGAGATATGCAAAATGGATGAAAAAAGCCGGAGGCAACGGTGGAGAAAAGGCCTTTCTTAAAAGGCTGGCCGTTGAAAATATAAGTCAGGTGGAAGCAAAAAAGGCAATGGGTGATATCGTTTGGAAGGAAGACACTTCGCTTCCTCTGTGGACGAAGCAGATCAGCGACATTATTGAGCTTTTGCCAGCAAAGAAAGAAGAGCTGCTTACAAGTCTTTATTTCAATAAGGAAAAAGAAGGTATAAAGAATAATGATATGATCGATACAGTGCTGCCTTTTGTGTATTATGCAGAAATGCAGCTGATATCCAAGCTGGGCGCAGGAAAGCAGCTTTATACCGATGATGCAATCTCCAATATGGGCAGGATACTGATACAACTAATCAGCCCGCTTTGCTTCAAAACCTTTA
>CAZNMO010000019.1:0-5602 GCA_964574195.1 uncultured Clostridiaceae bacterium
GTGAAACCGCCCAGATACCCGTAGTTTTGCCTTACAGCCTTGTCTTTTACATTTTCATTATCCTTAACAAATGTTCTTACCAATAAATCAGTCAGCAATTTACACCTCTACCGTTCTGAAGAATTTGGATATTTTCCATTCCTATCATTATAATACTCCAGCATCATAAAAGCAAAACATAAGTGGACTAGGTCTTGCCCCCTGCACTCCTTATATGAGCCTTTACCTCAACATTGATTTCAGCCTCGCTTATTATCCTGTCAATATCTTCTTTCGTCAGCTTTTCCCTTGTATGTGCCTTTATATAATTGGCGAGGGAAAGGGCATCAAACTTGAATTCCTTCTGAGTCTTTTCCACGATTGACTCTGCCCTTGCTTTTATATGCTGTTCCAGGGATTCCTTGAATATCTTGAGAAGATCCTCGCCATCCTCCATGGGTATCTGCTTCAAGTGTTCCGTTATCACTCCGTCCAGCTTGATCAGGATATTGAAAATATATTTACCCTCCTGCTTCTGTATAGTGACAACGCGATTATTACTACCTTGAAAGGTGGCTTGATCAATTATCTTTCCATCCTTTACTGCTTCAAAGGATAAAGCCCCTTGGCACTTAATACCTCTCAGCATGACCAGCGTCTCCGTCTCCTCCCTGCCAAGCTCTGCCATTACCTTGTCCTTGTTGATAAGGCAGCAGCCCGATAGAGTGATTTCCCCTTTGTTGTATATTACATGGGGCAGTATAGCCGCTGTCTCATATGTTATAATATCTCTGTTGAAGGCATACAGCGTTGTATATGGATAGAAATTATTTTTCTTGCTGTTTTTGAGCAACTTCCTCAAATACTCTCCAATGTTGGGGTACGCATGGATCGGTCTTTTCATAAGTTCAACAGCTCTTCCCTTTACAACTATCAAGTATAAAGATGCTTTGACCGAAGTATCCCTTGTTATTATATCAATAAGCTCAATCAGGTTTTCTTTCTTCGCCAGCTCCTGGCCTAAAAGCAGCATCTGCAGCTGTCCATATATGACCTGCTCTCCCAGTTCGGTATTTCTTCGCCCTCTAGTTTCTCCTATGATCCTGCCGGTACTGGATATAATATGAAATTTATCCTTAACCTCCTCATAGAATACCGGTATCCCGACAGTAACCAGATATTTGTCGTCTGTATAGTTCTTTTCCTCATCCAGAATGAGGTCAATAGCCCCTACCAGCGGTATCGCCAGGTCGTCCAATTCCTTTGAATCCCAGCAGCTTGAAAGTACTGTAGCAAGCATGGCCGCACAAATTATCACAAACACTCTTTTAATTTTTTTCATTTTGCCCCTTCCTCCATAATTTCGATATATACCCGGTAACTATAAGCGATAGCGGCAAACCAACACCCAGTATAAGCGCAGTCATCCCAAAATAGTCAGACAACTTGAAAATCTGAAAGATATCCTTGGGCAAATATGCGATGATAATTATCAGAGGAAACAATGCAAGTGTAACCGACTTCTGGGATTTCAGACCCAGCAGCTCTGAGATAATATTGCTCGCAGTATAGTATTGAACGCTTATAGGCCTGAAGGATACTCCTATCCACGTCTGTATAAACAGGAATTCTATCCTTTCTATTACAGGCACTTCCGCCGTTGCCAGCAGTCTTAGCGTAGGCCATGTGTACTTCTGGACCAATTCAGGCCCTAACACCAGGATGGCACTAACTACATAGTACAGATAAAGTAAAAGTGTTATCAATAGTGCATACAGGCTTGCCCGGAAGGCCTCCTTTTCCCTTGATACACACGGATGAAATATAAGATAAAGCTCAAAGCCCGAGAAGGCAAAGCCGGTTGTGAGCGATGCCTTTGCATAGTCAGAGATCTTATGGTTGAAAACGGGTAGTAGATTCAGATAGTCTGAATTCGCTATTATTGCAGGCAGTGAAAACAGCAGCAGCGGAAGGAGAATATAGAACAGAAATTCGTATACCCTTCCAAGGACCTTGGCATTTCCTGCAGCCAGGTATGCACATACCGAAAGCATCAGCAAAAGCTTGATGAGCAATGGCGTCTCTTTAAGCAGAAACATTGATACTACCTCTATGAACACCCTGAGAAGAACGGCCGATATGGACAGTGAATATACTGCAAGCAATATGCAGAAAAAGCCGCCCAGGTAGCGGCCTCCGATCTTTTTACATAGGGCTGTATAGCTTTCGGCCTTGTTTTTTTTATATAGGATCCTTATCAAGCTCAAGGATACAAGCGGGAATAATGCGCCAAGAATGACTGCAAACCAGGCATCCTGACCTGCTTCTTTTGCAGCAAGCCTTGGAAGGCTCAATATTCCAGATCCCAGCATTGCTCCTATCATTATGAAAATCAGCTGCTTGCTGGTTATAGTAAATTCATTGTTACTCTGCATTCCGCTTCTTCTCCCTGCTGTTGTTCAGCCGGCGCTTATCCTTAACAGGTATGGAATCAGGCCTATTCTTCATTGCCCATATGGGCATCCTTATGTATACATCCTTCAGATCCCTGTATCTCGTAGGTGCTATGGGTGCAAAATATGGAAGCCCGAAGCTTTCTAGCCTGCACAGGTGTATTATTATCACCAGCCATGCAAGTGTCATCCCAAATGCTCCAAAGGTTGCAGAGGCTAAAATCAAAAAAAGCCTCAGCAGCCTTATTACCAGTGACATGCTGTAGTTGGGTATGACAAAGTTGCATATTATCGTTATAGTTATTACAATTATCATAACTGGGCTTACCAGGTTTGCTCTTACTGCTGCATCGCCCAGTATAATACCCCCTACTACACCTAGGGTGGTGGCTATAGCAGTAGGCAACCTCAAACCGGCCTCTCTGAGCACTTCAATGACAAATTCCATAATAAGTGCTTCAACTACAGGAGGCAGCTGCACTTTCTTCCTCAGACTGGCAATATTTAAAAGTATATCAAGAGGCACCAGCTCCGGATGAAAGGAGTTCAAGGCAATATATGCCGGTGCTGCAGTAGTGGTGACAATAAACGCTATTGCTCTCAGGATCCTTATATATGTGCCTATATATGGACGTTCAAAGTAGTCCTCAGGAGCCTGAAAGAACTGGATCAGCTGTGCAGGCACCATAAGTACCAGTGGTGTCCTGTCCAGCAGGATCGCAATCCTTCCCTCAAGCAGCGCCGAAACAACCTTTTCCGGTTTTTCCGTCCCCTGGGCTTGGGGAAATGGCGAATAGGGATTGTCTTCAATGAAAGCTTCAACATATCCGTTGGCCAATACCCCGTCTATATCAATTTTTTTGATGCGTCGTTGGACTTCCTTCACCAGCTTGTCATCCGCCAGGCTCTCCAGATATACTATGCCCAAAGTTGTCCTTGTTCTTCTTCCCACTTTGTGAATTTCCAGCTTAAGAGAAGGGTCGGGCAAGGTTCTTCTGATAAGGGCTACATTGCTCCATATATCCTCTATGAAGCCTTCCTTTGACCCCCTGAGTGTCTTTTCATTCTCCGGCTCGGTGATGTTCCTTGTCTTTACTCCGCCAACCTCCATAAGAATGATCCGGTCAGTTTTGTCTATTACCAGTGCGACCTTGCCCTGGAATATCTCATCCCGGACTAGCTCCCTGCTGCGTACCGCTTTTATCTTGCCTACATCCAGGCACCTCTTCATCAGATCTTCCAAAAGATCGCTGCTGCCTGCCATATCCATGGGCTTTAGCTTATAACACATCAGAGAGTTAATGACATTTTTATTGAAAAGGTTCTTATCCACATTTCCATACATGTATATAAGTACCGCTTCTAGGCCTTCTGTCCCACCTATCATAAGCTCTCTGAACACTATGTCCCCATTGCCTGCCAGCTGCAGCCGGAACCACTCCTCAGCTTCTTCAAGGGCATAGCTGGAGGACCCCTCGGAGTTCCCCCCGCGCAGTCTGGCTGTTGCTGAGATGTTGGTCATTGTGGTCAGCTTTCTTGGTTTTATTTTGAGTCTTCTTGATATGATACGCCTTGACATTGATTCTCCTTAAACCTTTATTCTATCGGCCTCGTCAACTATTTATCCATTTTATCTATTGTTTTCATAATCCAGGTTTTTTATTAGGCGCTTCAGCTTTCTGCAAATAAAAAAGGATGGAAACTATCGTTTCCATCCCCATACTTTTCACTAAACTTCTCTGTAAAGTACCTCCAGCATCATCTTGAGGCCCTGCAGTCCTATGTTCAGTACACGGCTCTCCTTGATGACCTCTGTCAGCTTGTCCTCAACCATACGGATCTTTTTTTCCTTTATAAAATCCTTATTGTCCTTTGAAACAAAGCAGCCCTTCCCCACAATGGTCTCTATGAAACCCTCCTTTTCAAGCTCGTCATAGGCTCTTTTTGTTGTAATGACACTTATATTAAGCTCGCCTGCCAGCCTTCTGATCGAAGGGAGCGCCTCTCCCGGCTTTAGCTGCTGATTTATTATCAGCCCTTTTATCTGCTCTGATATTTGTTCATATATAGGTTCATGCGTAGAACCGTTAACTGTTATATCCACATATACACACCTCACCTGTGTCCAGACTTCTTCAGGGACAGGCTTTGTCCTGTCCGTTATAGCTTTTTATACACACCCGAATCGGGAAAATTGTAAATTCCGTTAATAGTGTATATACTGTACATACCGTATATACCATATATGAACAGTATAGACATTTTTGTCATTTATGTCAATAAAAAGGTATAACGTGTTGAATAAGGAAAAAATGCGTAGAATATCCACAACCCTGCTATTGGAACGCCCCACGGCAGTAAGGGAATACCGGGAAAAATGCCGAAAAACAAAAAAAGGTTGAAAAGGAATTGGCAGGTAATACAAAACCATTGGTTTGTCTTGCTTGATAGCTAATAACTACAGGCCTTGCTTCATATACTATTGCATGTATGCGGAATTAAGCGAAAGGACTGATACCTTTGAGCACCAAGTTCAGATCCCTCATTTATCTTTGTCTCATACTTTTTCTGGCAGTGTACCTGAGGCTGCGCTATATCTTATATACACCCTTCCAGTTCAAAATAGACGCCTGGAGCATGTACCATTATGCTTTGAACGTGGCGGAAGGGCAATATTACGGCCATTGCTTCGGGGAGCATTGGGCCCGGTATGCTTACTGGCCTCCTTTATACATTTTCCTCTCCGGTTTTGTCTACAGGTTTTGGGGCACTGCACAGGATTTTCAAGTCATGCGGCTTATACAGGTCATTTTTTCGTCGGCTTCCTGCCTTCTCTGTTATGCTATTGCCAGTATTTCCCTGGTAAAATACAGCAGTCTTCATCGGGAAGCAGGTCTCACTGCCGGCATATTGATGGCTGTAAACCCTCGGATGGTCGTTTATACCAACCATTTATACGTTGAAACTGTCTTCATCACCATTTATCTGTCCGCTGCTTATTTCGCCATAAGACTCTTCAGTACTGATATGCACACAAGGCTCAGTCAGCGCAATGTTTTTCCCCGTGCTGGTCAGCTTATCGGTTTTTCTCTGCTGACCGGAATCGGCTGCCTCACTCGCCCTGTTCTGCTGCTCCTGCCTCTTGTATTGCTTGTATCACTGCTGTTTCA
>CAZNMO010000019.1:5612-35597 GCA_964574195.1 uncultured Clostridiaceae bacterium
CCCGCAATAGCAGTAAGGCCTCTAATCAGAGACACTGTCCTGATTTATCTTATAATGCTTGCGGTATTCTCACCCTGGATAATTAGAAACCATGCTGCTACAGGACGTTTCATACTCATAGATACCAATGGGCCCATAAACTTTTACATAGCTCACAATCCTATAGCTAACGGGCAATGGGTGGATGTCAAGCCTCAAACCGACATCAACAGGCTTTATGAAACCGGTTATAGTGAAGGTTTTGCCTATCTTTCCCGCAATATTCCCCGCGAAATTGAGCTTTCAAAGGTAAAGCAAAGGCTTTTTCTTTTTGAGGATGACCCCCATGTTACAGAAGCGGCTGTCTACCTTGACAGGGTCTACAGGCTGCCGCTTTACGGCGGCCTGACAAGAATGGGCATCATAAAAAAGGACGCCCTTGGCAGCTTTTATAAGCTCCCCCGGATGTCCTTCCCCCTTTTATGGATAACCTTCCTGGTGCTTTTGTTGTTTTTCCTGCTCAGGCTTGCGGTTGACGGCTCCCTGTATATTTTATTCTGCGAGCCTTCATGGATAATTGGAAATCTATTGTACAACAACCTGATCATCCAGCTTTTTTACTTCGCTGCCAGGTATCGTGCAGGGGCAGAGCCCTTCCTCTGCATTGGGATAGGTATCTTTGCCGCCGCGTGCCTTACCTCCTCCCACAGTTATATATAAAGTATTGCCATGCTGGCCAATATCCAAAGTACAATGTTTATCAGCATTGGTTTGTCGGAAAGCACTATTTCCTCCGGGCTCTCCCCCTGTTTTTTATTGTAAATAATGTACTGATACCTGAATATTCCATACAGCACAAAAAGTATGGTCACCATTGAATACTTCTCGTCAGAGACAAAGAAGGTATACATGCTGTAGGATATCAAGGTCGACGCCGTTACTATCGACAGCATGTTGTCAATGAACTCAAGGGAATATTGCCCCAGGATCCATCTGTGATCCTGGGCATCCTGCTCCAGCACCTGGAGCTCATTCCTCCTTTTGCTGAAGCCAAGGAATAAGGCCAAAAGGAAGGTGCACAGAATAAGCCATGGGGAGATCTGAACAGCTATGGCAATTGCCCCTCCGGCCACCCTGAGTATGAAGCCTGCTGCAATGGACATGACATCAAGTATTACTACATTTTTCAAATATACCGTATATAGAAGATTATTAAGCAGGTATATCAAAATGACCAATCCGAAGCTGAAGCTCGCCAGAAATGACAGTATGACTACAGCCGGAAGCATTGCGGCAAGCAGCAGTATTGCTTCTCCCCGACCGATCCTTCCTGAGGCCAGCGGGCGTCTGCACTTTCTTGGATGCTTTCTGTCCTTTTCCATATCGATCAGGTCATTGAATATGTATACCGCTGAAGCTGTCAGGCAGAAGCACAGAAATGCCCAGGCGGCTTTCGCCAGTGACGGAAGCTTGTCGATATTCCTTGAAAACAGAAGTGCTGCAAACACGAACAGGTTCTTGATCCAATGTCTGGGCCTCAAAAGCTGAATATAAGCCTTCAGCTTCGTCAGTTCAGCGAGTCCCTTCACTCCTTCCAAATAACCGCACCTCCTATATAACTATCTTATTCCGGAGAAACTGCACAAATAAGCAAATACAACCTCTCGATGCTGATTATATTTTTTCCTCCAATGACAGGTAAATTCCTCATTTGTGGAAATACATACAATTGCCAACTCTGCCTCAACTTGTATATAATTATAATAGCTTACTAAATCCATGGATACGGAGGTCTTAGGCCGTGAATATAAACAAACTTATGGGCTTTTATGAGCTTAAAGCCCTGAACATACCTACCATACCCTGGGAGAGGTTTTCGAAGGGTGCGGTCCTTGACGACAGTCTCCTATGGACTATAAGGCTTGCTTTAAAAAGCGGTATGGATGTCAATCTTCCCAGAGCCGTAGGCGTGACTGCCGAAGAAGCTGTTTCCGCGGCTGAACGCTTTATAGAGATGTATGGCGATAACGGACTTGTCATTTATTATCCATATTTCATAGCCGAAAAAAGCGGCGTCATAGACATAGGCAACCACAGGACAGTAATAGAAGCAGTGGAAAGAGATCTGTGGAACCTTGTCACTCATGGTCGTAAAAATGTGACTTTGACCCTCGAAGAAAGCGGCAGCAGCCATGCAGGGGATCCGAATTTCCTTTCCATGGAAGAGCTTGACCTCCTCAAAGACAGCATAAGCCGCATCAAAGCAAACTATAGAGGGCTTCTGAATGAAGGGAAATCAATAATAGCGGAATGGAGCTTCGCCTACAGCACCGGTGTAGACCGCAAGCCCATCGGAAAAAAGTATCTTGTGTTTTATGAATTGAGGAGCATATAGAAACAGTCATGCATATTTGACTATGCATGACTGTCTTTTTTTATCTATTGGCAAATCTACCTTATTTCCTGAATAATATCCTTTCGTCAATGTCCTTCAAACTGCTGCAACCGGTCATTATCATGGCATCCTTCAGCTCTGCGCCAATTTTACGTGTATAAAGCTCCACGCCATCTGCTCCCCCACCATACGCCGCAACCCCATAAGGCCTGCCGATGAGGACTGCATCTGCTCCCAGAGCCAGCATCTTCATAACATCTATACCCGACCTTATTCCGCCGTCTACTAATATTTTTATTTTCCCGCCTACTGCCTTATATATTTCAGGCAGCACTTCTACTGTGGCCGGTGTATGATCAAATACCCTTCCACCGTGGTTGGATAACTCTATTGCATATGCTCCTGCCTCTACCGCCTTCTTTGCTCCTGCTGCTGTCATTATGCCCTTTAGTATAAACGGCAGCTTTGTGCTTGAGGCGATACTCCTTATTTCTTCAACGGATTTCGGGCTTACAGGTTTGCCTGCGGCGGCAAGAATAGCCAATCCTGCTGCATCAATATCCATAGCGACAGCCAGCGCACCTATTTCCTCCGCTCTTTTTGCCTTGGCTATGACCTCTTCGGTCTTCCAAGGTTTGATGGTGGGTATTCCCCAACCTTCCACACTTGCTATGGCTTTAATAGGCTGCTCATAGTGTTCTGCTTTTACGCCATCTCCAGTAAAACCCGCAGTTCCTGCTTTCTTGCAGCCGGCTACTATTGCATAGCTGTACTGCTCATCATCAAGGGCATCTCCATACTGCTGCTGCAAGCCTCCAATAGGTGCGGCAAAAACGGGGAAGTCGAAGGTTTTCCCAAACAACTGTATGGATGTGTCCGTTTCCTTGAACTCATATACGGTATCCATATTCAGTTTTATTTCATTCAGCTTCTCAAAGTTCCTTATAAAGCTGCTTCCGCTTCCTTTACCTCCCATCCCGGGTATCTCACCTCTGCAAGCCAGGCCATTGCATTCACGGCATATCCTGCATTTTGCCCCTATCAAAGTCTTTGCATTTGCCAAAATCTCTTTGTACTCCATTTGTAACCTCCTGTTATCTATAATTATATAATTTACATGTAAGTTCCTTGCACTTTCTGCATAAACTGTATTAGGAAACAACGATCTTATAGGGAGATGATCTTATGTCGGAAGCTGTCCACTGTCACAGCTACAACGGTAAAACCACCTCGACCCATGAACACCGCCACGGGCTGTCCGGAATTTCCAGTGAGGAATCCGGCCTGCAAAACCATACCCACAGACTTGTCGGATATATAACCTTCAATCATGGCCATGAGCATTATTACAGTATTACTACCGGCCCCTGCCTTGATGTTGAAGAAGGTCATATCCACTACTATCAGGGAGTGACCGGTGATAGCCATAATCACCTCCATTTTATCTATGGCTATACATCTGTAATTTAATAAAGCAGCTACTGCTCCCTGTTGAAATCGAAATCCCCTTCGACTTTCTGCTCACAGGAAGCCAACGGGATTCCACTGTCCGAATCATAAATAGCACCTTCAATATGGCACTTTTTGTACTCCTCATTGATCTTTTTGCAGAGTATCTTCATAAAATTTTTCAATGTATTGTCTGAAAGTCTGTTCCACTTTTCTTCATACTTGACAAGCTTTGTATATGCAGAAAATCGGATTCCGTTGTCATTGCCGTCAAGTGTATATGTCATATAAATACCACTCAAATAGGAGTCATGATCTTCATTTAGCATTTCCTCGACTTTGCTGATAGTATCATAGCTCTTATAGGCAGTCAGTTTTATCTCTCCTTCACGGGTGTTGCTGTAACTAAGCAGAATCCGCTTTCCAGCAATATCCTTAACATATCCTCTGACCTTCACATTATTATACTCGCTCCATATCATATCACAGATTTGCTTTAACAAAAGCTTCTTCTTATCTGCACTCAAGGCATTCCAGGCAGCTTTATCAGTACTAAGGTCCACATCAGTTTTGACTCGTATTTCATCTGAATTGCCGGATATGTATGTATTGCAAGCAACTCCCTCATATTCACCATACTCACTGTTTATAAGACTCTGAAGCCCTGCATTGTCCAGACGCTTTGAACTGTCCAGCTCTGATTCCAGTTTCTTTACTTTTTCCTCCAGTTCCTTGATACTTGCTTCCCTGGCAGCTAGCTCCGATTTCATACTTTCAAGCATGCTTCCGGCATTATCTGATATCGTGATGATCTGTCCCTTCTGATTCCATTCTATCCTCATGCCCAATATTCCTGCCAGGTCCTTTAAGGACAGATAATTCTCCGTGCCCACCAGCATAGGTTTTGTCGTAAGTACTGCCTCTTTACCGTTATAAATGACTTTTGCGGTAGATTCAAATACATTGATAGTCTTTCCAATATCATCAGCAGCTACCGCAAAAGATACACATAGCAATACCACTGCAGTCCAGACAACTATATCCAGCATGCGCTTCATACAAAACACCCCCATGAATTCGATCAGTATCTCCTACAACAATAGCCGTAAAAACATGACTTTATCATCACTACCTGATTACTTCGAGATTCGGGTTATCGCAAGCCCCTCTTCCTGTTTTGGCTATATGGTGCCAGCGTCCTCCTATTTCCACTCTCACAATATCTGCCGTATAATCGTTGTTTGTACCTGTTTCACTGCTGTTATCCAAAAGCGAGGAGCCTATACCGTAAATGTCCACAGGTACCCCAAGCTGTTCAAACTGTTTGATGCGCTGAATATTAAAGCCTCCTGTAGCTACTATCCTTATATCCTCACACCATTTCCTGGCCATTTCCACGTATTGGCTGGGTATATCCCACTTTTCGTAAGCAGCATCCATTGCCTTTCTTATTTTCCAGACAAGCCTGGGATTTACTCCGCAGTCCAAGGCTTTGTCACCTATGGGCTCCACAGACTCATCCCTCATGTTTGCTGAGGTATCAGGTCTGACAGCGAACAGCTTGTATCTGGCTGCCTCTTCCATTTTACCTGCCCTGTAGAGCTCCAGGTACTTGACGAACATAGGTTTCATTACCTTCAACACTTCACCTACGCAGTCATTGTGATAATCTATCAGTGCAATTCGCACAATATCCGCGGGCATTATCCGGGCAAACTGCATCATAGTCTCAGCCGTATCCCCCAGAAAGCAAGCTATTGAAGCATGGGCTATAGTACCGCCTCCCTTGCCTCCCCACCAGCCTCCCTGGTCGTCGGTGGAAACCATGGCCTTGGAGTTCTTGCTGTGCTTCTGGTTATATGCCTGAACAGCTAGGGAATAAGCGTAGCCGTGCATTGCCTGAAGCTTGTAATGGGCAAACCTTGCGGGAAAAAACAATATATCCTTTCCCTTTGTTGCAACCAATGTATTATAAACATTGGTCGCGATCCTGGTTGTTTCAGTAAGCACACCCAGTATCGGAGTTTCAAGTATTGCAAAATCCCTGTATCTTCCCCTTACCTTCAACACCGGCTGTACTGCCTTTGGGTCCCCGTCATACATGGCAACGGTACCATCCTGCACTGCCTCTATTTCAAGGCTTTCATAGGTGTTTACGAAGCTGCCCTCCTTGTCAAAATAGCCTGTACATTCCTGGAGTATTGCCAGAGCTTCATCCACCCCAGCTACAATGCTGAATGGCCTTCTCCGCGTAAAAAACTGCATCTCCACCCTTATATCGCCATTCTTGACTCCGCTGCAATCAATATCCCTGATATCGCTTTCACCCTCGAATGTATAGTTCTCATTGGAAAGTTCATTAAGTATCTTTACAGTGTTGGAGAAGTAAGCATCGGAATACCAACCCCGACGCATCCGCTCCGGATCTATCCTGAATGTCTCCTTTTTAAGTCTTTCACCATTAAATACGCTCATTTTTGCTGCCTCCTTTTCGTTTGTATAGCAATGTTTTAATCAAAATGCCTTTCCACCCAGCTGGGATTATACTTGAAAAGCTTGGAAGGCCTGTGCCCCGCATCCCTTTCGTACTCATCAGTCTCCAGCACCATATCTGCGATCTTCCTTCTGAAGTTGGCCTTAAGCAGTTCCTTTCCGAGTATCACCTCATATACCTGCTGCAGCTCTGTAAGTGTAAACCGCTCAGGCATAAGATTGAAGGCTATATCTGTATATTCAATTTTGTTTCTGAGCCTTTCCACCGCATATTCAATTATCTTGGCGTGATCAAAGGCTATACCTCCCGATTCCAGCAGCTCCCGTTCGACCCTTACCACATTTCCGTCAAAGATTTTATCCACCTTTACAGAAGCGTTCAGCACCACATTATCATCGGTCAACACCAGGCTTACAATGTTCTCCACCCTATAGCCCTCTACGGTGTTTGACTTTTTCTGTCCGACAATGCTTGCCTTGACCTTGAACCAGGCAGCATCGTCAGCATCATCACCAGCCTTGATATCAAGCCTGCTGCTGTCAACAAGAGACATATAGGAGCATCCTATGACCCTGGTGCGAGGATCTCTCCCCAGGTCTCCCCAGGTATAGAGCTGTTCCATATAGATATCCTCAATATTTGTTTCCTCTTTCAACTCCCTTAAGGCTGCCCTGTCAAGGCTTTCATCCATATTTACGAAGCCTCCCGGCAACGCCCAGCACCCCATACACGGATGGTTACCCCTTCTGACCATGAGTATTTTCAAGGACTTTTCCGGCAGCTTCCTATAGCTCTTCTTCATCTCATTCATCACTGTGAAGACAAGCATGTCTACTGTAACAGAAGGCCTTTCATACTGTCCTGGATCATATTCGGATAAAAACTCCTCTTCGGACTGACCCTGTTTGTTTCTTAAGGTCTCCCCCATGGTGGTCTCCTTTCCTCAGTGGAGGTCATCTCCCCTGATGATATATTCTCATTGTGTTATTATCACACTATTAATAACATTGTAGTGCTGTATAGGCTCACCGTCAAGGCATATAATTTGAAGCGGAAAAATAAAAAACCCCCATCGGAAATTATTCCGGTGGGGGTTCAAGCTTTACTGTTTATTTGCTCCGCAGCATTTTTTATATTTTTTGCCGCTGCCGCATGGGCAAGGATCGTTTCTTCCCGGTTCCTTGGCTTTTACTACTGTCCCGGAAAGCCTCTGCTCCTTGGTTATCTCTTTTCTTTTTTCAGGTGTAAGTATGCTGTCCCACTGAGGCAGGCTATACAGCCATTCCGCCTTGGCGGCAAGCATATTGTAGTACAGCTTCTCGTGATCGATCTCCAGCTTGACGATACTGGATTCTTCCAGTTCCTCAAGGTTCATCGGGTTCACAAGGCTGTCATTGATGCCGTCAAGATAACCTACAAAGGTCATGGCATCCATATCATACTTGGCAGCAAGCTCCGCTACCGTACCCTCAACTATTTCTCCGGGGTTTGTAAGAAGCTTTTCGTAAACGGCTTCCTCCTTTTCAAAGTATACATCCCAGAACTTCTTCTGTTCCTTTTCATCCTGCTCGCTATTATAAGCCGTACTTCTCCAATTCTCAAATAAACTCATGCCACTACTCCCTTTTCCAGTTCTTTTTGGTTTTATCCTATATTTCGCAAAAGCATATTCCTGTCGATAAGGCTCTTACGATAATATTCCCATTTTTACAATTCTATCGTCATGATCCTTTAAAAGAAAAAATAGCCGTTTATTATTATATTACAACTACGCACAATTTGCAATTTTTTGTCTATCATACTGTAGTGGTTATACTGTTGTCCAGCCTGCTGAGGTGTCTGTACAGCTTGCCTGATAGGTTCATGATCTCCAGCCCGTGACGGTATAAGCCCTCCTTCTTTATGGTCCACATGACCTTGGCTGTCACCTTTTCGTAGCTGACATCCTCAAGGGTTATGGCAAGCACAAGAACAGAGCCTCTTTCAAACAACCTGTCACAGATAACACCAAGCCCTCCAGAAGACACATCATGCAAAGTCATTTCAACAGGCTCTTCAAATTCCTCCGCTTTGCCCTCACTCATACTTTTGCTGCAATAAATCTTCGAATAATAGCTTATCCTCTTGCTTTTTCTTTTACCGAAAGAATTGCTTTCCTGCTGTATGATATCTATATCCATAATCCATACTCCTTCATAGGTGAGCTTCAACTCATGGCTTTCCCTGGCAGACGGGATCTTCCGGCATGCCGGAAAAGCATGTTAAGAATACTGCTGCTCAATATGATGCTTATTATATTATACCACTCAATCCCAGAATATGACAACCATATCCCTGGATATGCTAAATCATGGCTTCTCGGGCAATACTATGGCAGAAAATGTGGGAAGGCTTATCAAGGTGATATTGAAATAAATTGTTACAGACGATTATTTATGTTAGACTTTTCCCGAGGGGGTGCTCTAATGCAAAAGATTTATGAAACCGATAGGCTAATTTTGAAGATACTCGATGAAAATGATGCAGACTGTGTGTTGGATTATTACCTCAGAAACAGGGACTTTCTGGAGGAATGGGAAATTAAAAAGGCCGAAGAGTTCTATACTCTCGAGTCACAAATAGGTCTGCTGCGAAGCGACCAAAAGGATTTTGAGGAAAAAAGAGCACTGCGGCTATGGATTTTTAGGAAATCCGATGAGAGAATCCATAGAACTATCGGAGCCATTGCCTTCAACAATATAGTACATGGTGCATTCCTTTCATGCTTTCTCGGCTATAAGCTGGACAAGGACGAGATAAACAAGGGATATATAACAGAAGCCCTGAGAAAGGGAATCGAAATCATATTCCAGGAGTACCGGCTGCACAGGATAGAGGCTAATATAATGCCCAAGAATTCAAGGTCCCTGCGAGTCGTGGAAAAGCTGGGCTTTTACAATGAAGGCCTGGCATACAGATATCTGAATATAAACGGAAAATGGGAGGATCATATACATATGGTCCTTAGGAATGAAAAAATGGAATAATCAAAATTAACTATTGACAATTTATTTTAATGATAATATAATGATAAAAATTATAAATTTCCGACAATGACGGGAAGAGTAGCTTGTAGGATATGCTGCAGCGAGCCGGGAAGGGTGAAAGCCCGGTACTAAGCCTAAAGTGAAGAACAGCCCTGAGTCTCCAACCGAAATCCTCACGGATAGTAGACTTGGACGGAGCCATACCGTTATAGCATGGGCAGTATCGATCAAGAGTCCGTACTGACAAAGTGGGTTGAGGCATACGCCTTCAGCCAATCAGGGTGGTACCGCGAATAACCTTTCGTCCCTTTCATAGGGATGAAGGGTTTTTTTATTTGTTTAAAAAATTGATGAAAAGAGGTAGTAAAAATGGCAAACATTTATTCAGTCAAGGATTATGAAACAACACTGGGAATCAGAGAAACCGAGGTGGCAATAAAGCTGATAAAGGACTTCTTTGAGGGGAGTCTGGCACATAAGCTGAACCTTACAAGGGTCTCCGCTCCCTTGTTCGTCTCCAGGGAAACAGGTCTGAACGACAATCTTAACGGTGTGGAGCGTCCCGTATCCTTTGATGCCCTATCCATCAAGGATAGCCATATGGAGATAGTACAGTCTCTTGCCAAATGGAAGAGGCAGGCACTCAAGCGCTATGGCTTCAGCACAGGAGAAGGCCTGTATACCGACATGAACGCAATACGCAGGGATGAGGAGCTGGATAACCTTCATTCCATATATGTGGATCAATGGGATTGGGAAAAGATACTGCTTCACAAGGACAGGAACCTGGACACCCTCAAATCCATTGTCAGGAGCATTTACAGCGTATTTCTCGAGACCGAGGCCCAGGTAGCCAAGGCTTATCCCCAGTTTGCACCCTCGCTCCCTCCAGAAATATTCTTTATAACCACACAGGAGCTGGAGGACATGTACCCGGACAAGACACCCAAAGAAAGGGAAAACTTGATCGCCAGATCTAAGGGAGCTGTCTTCATAATGCAGATAGGTGCCCCCCTGGAGTCTGGTACCAGACACGACGGCAGGGCTCCTGATTATGATGACTGGTCCTTGAACGGCGATATAATATTCTGGTATCCTGTACTGGAATGCGCACTGGAACTTTCCTCCATGGGGATACGCGTAGACGAGGCGGCAATGCTGCATCAGCTGGATATCTCAGGCTGCAACGACAGGAAGAAATATCCCTTCCACAGTTCATTGCTCAGAGGTGAACTGCCATACACAGTAGGCGGCGGTATAGGCCAGTCAAGGATATGCATGTACTTCCTCAGGAAAGCGCATATCGGCGAGGTGCAGTCTTCCATGTGGCCGGACAGCATGCTGGCGGAATGCGAGGAGAAGGGCATAAAGCTGCTTTAGGAGTGGAAGGCACTTGCTTAGGTAATGGTTTTGTAAAATAAGAAGAGCAGTAGACTTGTATATCGACTCGCACTTGTATAAGCTTTGGACAGAATTAGAGCTTGATAGGCCGGAAAATCCTACCGCCCATAAACCGACATCGTGTCGGTATGGGCTGGCTTCGCATCCGTGCTCAGCCTACGGATTTTACGGTCTCTCTTCGCTCTATTCTGTTACCCAAAGGCTTATAAGGTGCTCACTGATATACAAGCCTACTGCTGCTTAATCTCTAATTTTGCTTTTATAGTATTTTCCTACTCAACGGCTTCCTTTTTCTTCATGAAGCCTGCCAGCTGTGTGACCATCATGCCTGCAAACATCAGGATACAGCCCATGTAGCCTCTTGCGCCTAGGTTTTCATTCAGCAGCAGTGCGCCGCCTACTGCTGCGAATACCGTTTCCATGCTCAGGATAATTGCAGCATGTGAGGGCTTTGCATTTTTCTGGGCCACTACCTGCAATGTATAGGCTATGCCGACTGAACCAAGGCCGCCGTACAATATGGGCATCAACGCCTGCCCAAGGCCTGCTACAGAAACCTCCTCAGTTACCGCTGCCACCAGCGTACTTAAAACAGCACATGCGGCAAATTGCACAAAGGATAACTGCAGGGCATCCACCTTCTTGGTGAAATGGTCGATGGTCAATATATGTGAAGCCCAGAACA
Source organism: uncultured Clostridiaceae bacterium (assembly GCA_964574195.1). Taxonomy (GTDB): domain Bacteria; phylum Bacillota; class Clostridia; order Lutisporales; family Lutisporaceae; genus BRH-c25. Next base: position 17,042 of record CAZNMO010000019.1, read on the forward strand.
CGGCTCCGATTATTTCCAGGAAATCTCCTTTTGCAATGGTGAAATCCTCATTGACACTTAGAAAATATAAGCCTACAACAGCAAGGAGCACACCTGCCCAAGTGCTCTTCTGAACATGCTGTTTGAGGAATATACCAAGCAGCGGCACCAACACTATGTATAAGCCTGTAATGAAAGCTGCCTTGCCTGCTGTTGTATAAATCAGCCCAATCTGCTGCAGTGATGCGGCAAGGAACAGTATCGTCCCCGCAATGATCCCAGGAACAACAGCCTTCTTGATGGAGTTTTCCTCTTTCTGCTCGGCAGTCCGCTTGCTGTTAAAGTATACAAGTAATGGTATAAGTGAAACGCTTCCTAGTGCAAATCTTACTCCGTTGAAGGTGTAAGCCCCAACATACTGCATCCCGACCCGCTGGGCCACAAAGGCAAAACCCCAGATCGCCGCGGTGATCATCAGCAGAATATTTGACTTCATCTCTTTTTGATTCATTCATTTGACCCCCATTCATTTACATACAATACCATTTTAACCTGCGGCAGCCTCTAAAAGCAACGGAAACAGTCAAAATATTACTATTCGCAGCCAAAGAACTTTCTGACTACCTTCACTGCCTCCCTGGCATCCCTGGCGTAGAGATCTGCATTTATCTTCCTGGCGTAATCCTCATTGAGTACTGCTCCTCCTACAATTACCTTGCAATCCGGGCAGCTTCTATTCAACTCCTTTATCGTGTCCTCCATGCTTTTTACAGTAGTAGTCATCAGAGCACTAAGACCTACCAGCTGTGCTTTCTCCGCCCTTGCCTTTTCAACTATTGCTTCAGCCGGGACATCCCTTCCCAGGTCATGTATCTCAAAACCGTAATTCTCAAGGAGCACCTTTACTATGTTCTTGCCTATATCATGAATATCTCCCTTTACTGTAGCCATTACGATCTTTCCCTTATACACCCCGGTACCCCCGGAGATAGTCTCCTTGATCACCTCAAAGGCTTTCTTCACAGTCTCTGCCGATTGGATAAGCTGCGGAAGGAATATCTCACCTGTTTCATATTTCTGCCCTACGATTTCCAGAGCGGGTATGAGGTATTCATCAACAAGCTTCATTCCGTCATTTTCGGCAAGGAGCTGCCTTACAACAGGCCCTGCTTCCTCCTTCAGACCGTCAATTATGATCTTTTTCAGGTCCCTTTTTTCTTCCTTATCTTTTGCCACAGGCTTTTCCGAGCTTGCTGAAAAGCTCTGTATGTATTCCCTGGACTCCCTGTCGAAATTCCAGAGTACGTGATAGGCTTTGATCGTCTGCATCATCGATTCAGCCATGGGGTTCAATATAGGTGCATCAAGCCCCGCTGTGAGGGTCATGGCCAGGAAGGTCCTGTTCAAGAGCTCCCTGTCCGGCAAGCCGAAGGATACATTGCTTACGCCAAGAGTAGTTTTGACACCCAGTTTTTCCTTTACAAGAGCCACTGCCTTTACGGTCTCCTGGACCTCCTTCTGCTGTGCCGATGCAGTAAGGGTAAGGCAGTCTATGATAATATCCTCTTTGCCGATACCATATTCCGCTGCCCTGTTTACTATCCTCTCAGCTATTCTCAAGCGATCCTCGGCTTTCTCCGGTATGCCTCCCTCATCAAGGGTAAGTGCCACCACCAGGCAGCCGTATTTTTTTATTATGGGGAATAATGCCTTCATAACTTTTTCTTCGCCGTTCACCGAATTAATGATAGGCCTTCCATTGCACGCCCTGGCAGCTGCCTCTATTACATCAGGTCTTACGCTGTCAAGCTGTAGCGGCAGGTTCACTATACCTTGTATTTCCTTCACAGCCTTAACCATCATCGACTTTTCATCGATCTCCGGCAAGCCTACATTTACATCCAGTATATGGGCTCCGGCATCCCGCTGGGCAATAGCCTCCCTGAGCAGATAATCCATATCCCCGTTAATCAGGGCTTCCTTAAGTTTCTTCTTTCCTGTGGGGTTTATCCTCTCACCTATTACCCTCACACCCTGTCCGAGGATCACTGTATTGGTTGCCGAGCTTATGGCTGTCAGCTTTTCTACGGTCGGTCTCTCGGGCTTCAAGCCTGCTATTGACTTCCTTACTTCCCTTATATGTCCGGGAGTAGTTCCGCAGCAGCCACCCAGTATGACGGCACCCATGCCTGCTATCTCAGCCATATATCTTCCAAAGGCTTCGGGGCTTATATCATAAACTGTCCTGCCGTCCACAACAGATGGCAGTCCCGCATTGGGCTGGACTATGACCGGTATCGGAGAATATCTGAGAATCTGACCAACCAGGGGCATTATTTCCTTTGGCCCCAGGGAACAGTTTATTCCCAATGCATCCACTCCAAGGTTGGATATTATGTTTACCATTGTAAGGGGATCTGAGCCTGTCAGAGTCCTTCCATCCGGCTGGAAGGTCATGGTGCATATCACCGGCAGTGTACTGTTATCTTTTGCAGCAAGGATCGCAGCTCTGACTTCATATATATCCGACATTGTTTCAATAAGTATCATATCAGCTCCGGCTGAAGCTCCTGCAAGGACCTGCTCACAGAAAGCATCATAAGCCTCCTGGAAGGATAATGTCCCGTATGGCTCCATAAGCTGCCCTATAGGCCCTATATCCTGGGCTACAAGCTTGTCTCCCGCGGCCTCCCTGGCGATTTTCAATGCTTTTGTAACTACTTCATGCACACTATATCCTGAGTGTCCCAGCTTATACCTGTTGGCACCAAAGGTGTTGGTCGTGATGACATCCGCTCCTGCCTCTGCATATTCCTTATGTATCTTCAATATGACCTCAGGATCGCTTATATTGAAGCTTTCAGGTAGCTCCCCCATTTTGAGCCCATTAGCCTGGAGCATCGTACCCATCCCACCGTCAAATATCAGAAACCTGTCAGTATGGAACAACTTACTCATTTTCATCCCCATCTCTCCTATATATACAATTTTTATCCTCACAGCTTATACACTTATGCTCCCTTGTACCACAATCTCCATTTTGTAGGCCTATGACTGCCGTCACGGATTTCCTCGGTATCATAAGACTGCTTTCATTTACGCCAAGTCCGAATTTCTCATAGGTTTTCAAGGTCCTTACTATTTCCCTCTGAATACCTATAGATAGATCACCATAGCCAGGACTGAATCTGGTGGTTATATTGAGCCCCAAGCCTGCCGCCTCTGACCTTATCCTTTCCTGCACCTCATCACACAGGGCTTCCACAGCCGATGCGGCACAAGCATCAAATACAATACTTCTCGTCAGGTCTGTCCTGGAATATAAGGATAGACGTCTGTCTATCTCCAAGCCAAGGCTCACAGCCATCAGCGCGCATTTGCCGGACTTCGCCAAGTGTGCGGCTATATCATTGCCAACCAGCAGCAGAGTAGTGCCTGCAAGCTGCAGACCTTCCGGCTTTCTTTCAATATCAAATATTTCATAGGTGAAGTATTCCCTGGAAGCAGCTGTGACCTCCTCTATGCAAGCCTCCAGAAGGCCTTTCAGCTTGGCATCCATTTCCTGCCCCCGGTAGCCCATATATCGCAATGCCTCTTTTTTATCAATTAACATAGACAGCCCTCCAATTTATACTATAGTATACCTATCTATCATAAGAATGCAACCATATGTTTTGCGGACTGTAAATAGTGCAAGTCTCATGTATAAGCTTGATTATACTGTGCATACTAAGCCTCAACAGAAGAAGGACATAAACATATTTTTTATAATTTCCTCATTTGTGTATTGACAAAAACAGAAATTTAAAATAAAATGTCCAATAACGTAATTGAATATTCAATACTTATCCAGAGAGGTGGAGGGACTGGCCCTATGAAGCCCGACAACCGGCATTCTCATTCGAATGCAGCGGTGTCAATTCCTGCAGAATAGCAATATTCTGAAAGATAAGGATAGCATGATTAAGGTACATTGTACTTTATGAGCCGTATTCAGGCTGCTTCCCTATCCGGAAGCAGCCTTTTTATTTGCTGGGGCTTGTATCATTAAGCAATTAAGGAGGTATGAAGCAATGCCGGTTAGAAAGACCTTTGAAGAAATCAATGAAAAAATACGAAAAGGCAACGCCGTGGTAGTTACCGCCGAAGAGGTCATAGACCTGACCGAAGAAATGGGCTTGGAAGAAACAGCCAAATATGTGGATGTTGTCACAACTGCAACCTTTGGACCCATGTGTTCCTCAGGAGCCTTCCTCAATCTGGGACATTCCGACCCACCGATAAGGATGGAACGGGTGGAGCTCAACAATGTCAATGCCTATGGAGGACTTGCTGCTGTAGACTGTTATCTAGGCGCTACTGAAGCTTCCTCTGACAGGGGGATCGAATATGGCGGCGCCCATGTCATATGTGACCTGATCGACGGCAAGGAAGTACATCTCAGGGCTTACTCCCATGGAACCGACTGCTATCCGCGGAGGGAAATAGATACATATATTGACCGCGACTCCATAAACGAGGCCTACCTGTACAATCCAAGGAACTGCTATCAGAATTACTCTGCTGCAGTAAACACCTCGGATAGGACACTATACACATATATGGGTGTGCTTAAGTCGGGTATGGAGAATATCAATTATTCTACCTCAGGAGAACTAAGTCCCCTGTTAAAGGACCCTTACCTTAGGACAATAGGCATAGGTACAAGGATCTTCTTGGCAGGAGCTCCCGGATATGTTTCCTGGCAGGGAACACAATGCGTTACGGATAAGCCAAGGGGAGAAAACGGTGTTCCGCTTTCCGGCGCAGGCACCCTTGCTGTTGTGGGAGACCTGAAGCAAATGAACACAGAATATATCAGTCCCGCAGTGTTTGAGAAATATGGTACCTCAATGTTTGTGGGAATAGGTATACCCATACCTGTACTTGATACGGAGCTGCTCAGCAATCTTTCAGTACGCAACAGGGATATTTATACCGGCATCGTGGATTACAGCGTACCCAAGCTAAGCAAGCCCACCCTCGGCAGGTGCAGCTATGAGGAGCTAAGAGGCGGGTATGTGACTCTGGAAGGGCGCAAGATAAGGACTTCACCGCTTTCGAGCCTGTATAAGGCGAGAAAGATCGCGCATGAGCTGAAAGGCTGGGTCACAGAAAGAGAATTTACTCTGCAGGAGCCTATAGCAGGCTTTCCAAAGGTAGCAGGGCTTAATTCGCTGAAGTAAGGGGTTTGTAAAGTAAAGAAGATGCACTTACCTTGTATATCGACTCGTACAAGGATAAGCTTTGGACAGAATTAGAGCTCGATAGGCCCGAAAATCCTAACGCCTATAAACCGACATCGTGTCGGTATGGGCTGGCCTCGCGTCCTTGCTCGGCCCACGGATTTTCCGGTCTCTCTTCGCTCTATTCTGTTACCCAAAGGCTTATAATGTACTCCCTGATATACAAGGTAAGTGCCTCATTAACTATCATCCAGACCATTTGGGGATTGCTTCAAGCTATATATGAAGCATTAAAACTTTGCTTATGGCAATACTCATTATTAACTCATAGGAGGTAAATATAATGAACACTCTGAATCTTGATGTTAGAAAGTGCGTACATTGCGGCGCCTGTACCGCTCCCTGCAGCGGAGGGGCTCTGCAGATAAGCAGCCCCCAATGGACTCTTACCTATGATGCTTCCCGCTGTACCGGCTGCAATGCCTGTATAGCTGCATGCCCCCTAAGGGCAATCACCGCTTCCTCGCTGTAAGGTGCTGTTATGTATCAGGAGAGGGATTACCGCAGCCGGATGAGAATTGACGGACTGACTCCTTTTATAGTGAGGGAATATGAGTCAGACCTGCAGTTTTTTGCCGGAGCAGATCTGGAAACAGAAGCCCGCAAGGCTGTAATAAAGTACAGGAGCTACATCACCGATAAGATACAGGGCTGCCCTGAATTCCTTACCAGCCTGACCCCTATCGAAGCCCTCACATATGACCATGCTATAATAAAGGATATGTGCATAGCTGCCGGGGCAGCGGGCGTAGGACCCATGGCCGCCGTGGCCGGTGCTGTCTCAAAATATGCAGGAAGGCACTTGCTTCATTTTACCGATGAGGTTATAGTTGAAAATGGAGGGGACATATACTTAAAATCAAAGCTGGACAGACACATACTCATATATGCAGGAAGTTCACCCCTGTCAAACAGGCTTGCCGTTCTTGTGCCGGGAAATGGCCGGGAGTACGGCATATGTACCTCCAGCGGAACAGTAGGGCATTCACTGAGCTTCGGCATGGCAGATGCCGCAGTAATACTGTCTGAAGATGTTATTCTTGCTGATGCGGCGGCTACTGCCGTAGGCAATGTAGTTAAGGATAAAAGCCATATTGAAGCTGGACTGAAATTTGCCATGTCAATAGAAGGAATCACCGGGGCGCTTATTATTGTCGGTGACAGAATGGGTGCCTGGGGTGATATAAATATTATCAAGCCTTGAAAGGAGAATGAACATGAAAATTAAGGAGCTCTATACCAATAAACCTGTCATATCCCTTGAAATATTCCCGCCAAAGCCGGAGACTCCTATAGATACAATAATCGATACCATAGACGCCCTGTCTGACCTGAAGCCGGCCTTCATAAGTGTTACCTACGGTGCTGGAGGGACAAGCAAAGGACATACAGTAAAAATTGCAGATATGATAAAAAACAAATATGGGATAGAGGCTCTGGCTCATCTTACGTGTATAGGTTCTAAACGGTCTGAGATCGATGCTGTCCTTGACCAGCTCAGACAAAGCGGTGTTGAAAACATAATGGCTTTGAGAGGGGACCTCCCCATAGGTTCAGGACCTGAGCTGATGGAGCAGGCTGAATACAGATATGCAAAGGATCTTATAGCACATATCAAGGAAACAGACAGCTTCTGCGCAGGAGCAGCCTGCTATCCGGAATGCCATATAGAATGCAGGGACAGTGTGCAGGATCTGAAAAACCTGAAGCAGAAGGTAGAAAGCGGCGCAGACTTCCTGATCACCCAGCTTTTCTTTGATAACAACCTGTACTACTCCTTTATGGAAAAGCTGGACATTTTGGGCGTGGACCTGCCAGTTTCAGCAGGTATAATGCCGGTCATAAACAAGAAGCAGATAGAGCGAATTACAGGACTATGCGGCGCCTCCATCCCGGTCAAATTCAGGCGTATACTGGACAAGTACGGCGATAATCCGGCAGCGCTGAAGGAAGCCGGTACAGCCTATGCAACGGAGCAGATAATCGATCTGCTCTCTTCCGGTGCCGACGGAATACACCTTTATACCATGAACCGCCCTGAGGTGGCTAGGAAGATAATATCACACATATCGGACATCAGAAGCTTTTTTGATGAAAACGAAAACCACGGATAATGGGAAAAATGCGATATAAGGATAAGATCCTTCGTTTCACTCAGGATGACTGGAAAGTGTCATCCTGAGCATTAGCGAAGGATCTTTTGCTTGCCACTCTTTACTTATTTCACACCATTCTGCTGTTACGCCAGCTCGAACATCCCTGTGTAAAGCTGATAGTACTTGCCTTTTGCCGCTATCAGATCTTCATGGCCTCCACGCTCTGTGATCCTTCCATTCTCCAATACCATTATGGCATTGGAGTTCCTTACGGTTGACAGCCTGTGGGCTATAACGAATACCGTCCTTCCCTCCATAAGCGTGTCCATTCCCTTTTCAATAAGGGCTTCTGTCCTTGTGTCAATGGAGCTGGTGGCTTCATCAAGGATGAGCACAGGGGGATCTGCCACAGCAGCCCTGGCTATAGCCAACAGCTGGCGCTGCCCCTGGCTGAGGTTCGCACCGTCTGAGGTCAGCATGGTATCATAGCCCTGGGGCAGATGCTTGATGAAGGAATGTGCGTTAGCCAGCTTTGCAGCCTTTATGACCTCATCATCGGTGGCATCCAGTCTTCCATATCGTATATTCTCCAAGACTGTTCCGGTGAACAGGTGTGTGTCCTGCAGCACCATTGACAACGACCTTCTCAGGTGGGATTTTTTTATCCTGTTTATATTTATACCGTCATATATTATCTTTCCGTCAGGCACATCATAAAAACGGTTGATCAGGTTGGTGATGGTGGTCTTGCCCGCTCCTGTAGACCCTACAAAGGCTATCTTCTGCCCGGGCTTCGCATAAAGACTTATATCCTTCAATACCTTATTGTTATCCTCATAACCGAAGGTGACATCCTCAAAGCACACATCTCCCCTGACTTCAGTATATGTCTTACAGCCTTCAGGGCCGGATTGCTTCCATGCCCACAGCCCCGTGCTGCTTTCCGCCTCTTCCAGTTCACCCTTCTCATTCCTGTGGGCATATACAAGCTCAACATCACCTTCATCTACTTCAGGCTGCTGGTCTATCATATCAAAGATCCGTTCCGCTCCTGCTAAGGCATTAAGTATGGAATTCATCTGCTGGGACATCTGTGTTATAGGCTGGGAGAAGGATCGGGTGTACTGCAGAAAGGACGCTATAGTCCCAATGTCCAGGCGGCCGTTGATTGCCATAACCGCTCCGACCGCTGCAGTTAGAGCATAATTCAAATAGGAGAGGTTCCCCATTATAGGCATAAGTATGTTTGCAAAGGTATGTGCCCCTGTGGAAGCTTTGCACAGCTCCTCATTCAGCCTGTCAAAGTCGTCTGCCACAGCCTTCTCATGGGAAAATACCTTTACGACCTTCTGCCCCTCTATCATTTCCTCGATATACCCGTTGACCTTGCCCATCTCCTTTTGCTGTCTCCTGAAATACATGGAGCTTTTGGAGCCTATTGTCTTGATTATAAAGAGCATAAGTGCCAACATGAAGACAACAAGCATGGTCAACACAGGGCTAAGTACAAGCATCATTCCGAAAACTCCTACTACCGTAAGGAAGGAGGAAAAGAGGTTGGGTACGCCTTGACTGAGCATCTCCCTCAGTGCGTCAGTATCGTTGGTATACCTGCTCATCAGTTCCCCATGAGTATGGGTATCAAAATATTTTATAGGAAGTGCCTCCATATGCCTGAACAGATCAACACGTATCTTGTAAAGTGTGCCTGTGGATATATTGAGCATGAGCCTGTTGTAGATGTAGGTAGCTGCAACCCCAGTCAAATATATAAGGCCCAGCAACAATATTGTCGATATGAAGCCCGACAGATCCGGATTCTTTTGCCCTATGAGTGGAACTATGTGCTGGTTTATGATCGGCTTCAGGAAATATGTGCCTGCAACTCCCGCCGCCGAACTGACGATCAGCATCAACGCTACGACGAGGAGCTGCAACTTGTAGCCCCACATATAGGCAAATATTCTTTTCAATGCTTTTCCTGCATTTTGGGGTTTGGCAATTGCAGGTCTGCTGCCGTGTGGTCCTGCCATAATTTATGCAGCTCCTTTCTGTTGCGATTCGTAGACTTCCCTGTATATCGAGTTGGTTTTCAGCAGTTCCTCATGGGTGCCTATACCATTTATCCTGCCGTCATCCATCACTATTATCCTATCGGCCTCCAAAACCGAAGCGATCCTCTGCGCAATTATTATTGTCGTTGTCCCCGTTAGTTTCTCCCGGAAAGCTTGGCGTATCTTGCTATCTGTAGCAGTATCAATTGCACTGGTGCTGTCGTCCATGATGATTACCTTTGGCTTTTTCAGAAGTGCCCTGGCGATGCATAGCCTCTGCTTCTGTCCTCCGGAGACATTTACGCCTCCCTGTCCCAGGAAGGTGTCATAGCCTTCAGGAAAAGCACTGACAAATTCATGTGCTTGGGCTGCCTTGCAGGCTTCAATTATTTCCTCATCTGTAGCCTCTGCATTGCCCCATTTGAGGTTTTCTTTGATGGTACCTGAAAACAGTACATTTTTCTGAAGTACCATGGAAACAGCGTCTCTCAGAGTCTCCAGCCTGTAATCCCTTACATCATGTCCGCCTACAAGGATACGGCCCTCCATAACGTCATACAGCCTTGGAATAAGCTGCACCAGGCTGGTTTTTGCCGAGCCTGTGCCGCCGATTATACCTATGGTCTCTCCCGCTTTTATTTCAAAGCTGCAATCCTCCAGGGTAGGGTTATCCTTATTTTTACTGTAGCTGAAGGACACATTTTCAAATACTATTGAACCGTCCTCAACCTCCAGCCCAGAATCAACGCGATTATCCTTTATGTCGATATCCTCATCAAGGACCTCAAGTATACGAAGCACCGATGCCCTTGACATTACCAGCATGACGAACATAAAGGAAATCATCATCAGTGAAATGAGTATCTGGGTCACATAGCTGATAAAGCTCATCAGCTGGCCAGTCGACAAGGTACCGCCTATTATCATCCTGCCGCCAAACCAGGAGATGGCAAGCATACAGGCGTACATTACAAACTGCATTATGGGCATATTCATGATTATCATACCTTCTGCACTCACCTGGGCTTTACGTACGGCTGCAGCGGCATCCTCAAATTTACGCTTCTCATGCTCTTCCCTCACAAAAGCCTTGACAACACGCATGGCAACCAGATTTTCCTGCAGTGATGCATTCATTCCGTCATAAAGCTTCAGCATCGCCCTGAACCTGGGATATGCTTTTGTGGCTATAATGTATAAGGCAGTGCCCAGAACAGGAATGGCAATAAGAAATATTACGGCAAGCCTTGCATTGATGGATATTGCCATTATAGTTGCACTGACAAGCATGATCGGGGCACGCACACATACCCTTATCAGCATCATGAAAGCGTTCTGGGTATTGGTCACATCGGTAGTGAGCCTGGTGATCAATGACGCGGTGCTGAATTTATCCACATTTGCAAAGGAAAATTCCTGGACCTTTTCGAAAAGCTTCTTTCTCAGCCCCTTGGAAAAGCCCATGCCGGCAACAGCAGCATAACGCCCTGACAGTGCGCCAAACACAAGTGCTATCGCAGCCATCAGGACCATGAGCCCTCCCATCTTTACCACATAGCCTATATCTCTGTTGCCTATTCCTACATCTATGATCTTTGACATCAGGAAAGGCAGGAATATTTCCAGTATTACTTCCCCGATTACCATGATAGGAGTCAATACTGCATGTTTGCCATATCCTTTAAGACATGGCAGCAGTTTTTCGAGCATTATTCATCCTCTCCTTCCATGCTGTCAGTTCTCATCTTTTTCATCTGATTTTTCAAAGCAAATATCTCGTAAAAGTTCAAACAGTCTTTCTTGTCCTGCTCATCAGTAATATTGGCAATCAGTCTATCGAGGAAACCCTTCAGCTGTATCAGCTCTTCCTCTTCAAAGCCGGCGAAAAGCCTCCTGTCAATTGAGTCGAACAATTCACGGCATTTTCCTGACAATTCAAGTCCCTTATCCGTAATTGTAAGTCTTTTACTTCGAAGATTTGATTCATCCACCGCCTTATCAATTATCCCTGCCTTTTGCAGCCTTTTGGTGGATATGGCCACAGAGGCGGCAGATAAGTGGAGGGTGTCAGCTATATCCACCTGGGAACAGCCATTATGTCGGGCAACATATTCTATAATCGGCAGCTGTCCGAGGTATAATCCTGCATCGGTGGCCATCCGCTGCGATAATATGCGTCTTTTGATAAATAGAAAATCAAATCTTTTTACCAGTTCAATCAGTCTCATATATTCCATTCCCTTCATGGCATATTTTGCGTTTAATTGTTTTACGTTTAACTATTTTACGTATAATAATTATAGTTTGCAAATTGGAAATTGTCAACAATAGTAAAACTATATACTAGCTAATATTGCACTTGCAGAAACAGTTAGGCATCCATCTCAAAAATAAGATGGATGCCTAGTCATAATATCCATATGCAGGTTATCAGCTAAAAAGCCATAGCTCAGCTTCCTCCCTTTTTTCAAAAACCTTGAAGTTATGCGCCTTGCTGATTTGTATGCCGGTCAGTCCCGGTCTTTCTTTTCCAGCCATTTCCGCCGGTAGTAAGACAGCTACCTTTATATAGTAGTTGGAGAATTTCTGCAGCATTGCACCGGCAATACCGGATTTGTACCTGAAAAAGCCTTCATCAAAAGCATTATAATGTATCAGCAGCAAACCAGTATTATTCTCTCCACACAGAGCAACCAAGTCAAGTGCATCCTGTTCTGTAGCAATTGGGCTTGCAGTAGCTATAAGCTCTATATAGCTTTTGCCTTCCTTCCGGATAAGCTCATATTCAATTTTTCCCCTCTGTTCATCCACTTCTTTCTCGAACAATTCCCTTCGTATGCCTTGAACCCATTCCAACTCAGTCCTAAGCGAGGATATCAGGTTATCAGCTATCTTATCCCAGAGTAATGCTTCTCTTGGGCTTCTCCGGGGGGACTGCATACCGCGCCTGTTCTTCTCCTGATTATAGACCAACTCGATCTTTATCTCATTTTCATACTTGAGCAATAACTCATTCAGCTCCTCATCACTCAGCAGATCGGCCCATGCCAGTTGGATCAGGAAAGGCTTCCTGAATTCGGGGACCTCCGGCTGTGAAACGACCCATTTCTTCAACTCTGTCAGCCCGTCATCGGTTATGGTATAAACCTTTTTGGACGGTGAAGCTTCCTGGTGCCGGACCTCACTGGTCACCAACCCTTCCTCCAGCAGCTGCACCAAAGTCTTGTATATCTGATTGTTGTTACCCGACCAATACATGGTAGTTGACTCTTCAAAAACCTTCTTCATTTCATAGCCTGTAGACGGCTTCCAGCTCAACAAACCCAATATTGCATACTTTATCGACATTATATCACTTCCGTTTCTTTGACATATTAACATATGTTAATGATAACCTATGTATACTATTATGTCAATAAGCGCTAACAATATCCCGTCATAATAAATAAAACTGCCTTTCGGCAGTTTTATTTATTATATGGCGGAGAGGGAGGGATTCGAAGCCGGGTGGCCGGCAGCCATACTTGATCATCCTTTTTGTTCCCAAGTGCCCTTCGTGGCTTTTTCGTCCTTACTTGCTCCATTGGCCATTCTTTGAAGATTCTCATGACATCCCTTTCTGCATGTAAAAAATAAAACTGCCTTTTGGCAGTTTGATTTTTTATATGGCGGAGAGGGAGGGATTCGAACCCTCGACACCTTTTGGGTGTGCATGATTTCGAGTCATGGACCTTCGACCACTCGGACACCTCTCCGTGCTATCTCTTTCTTTTGAAAAAATCCTTCAATATCTGGCTGCATTCTTCTTGCAGAATGCCCTTTTCAACCTGAGTCTCGTGGTTGAAATGATAATCATCAAACAGGTTCAATAGAGAACCTGCAGCTCCACCCTTTGGATCCATAGCGCCTATATATAGTCTTTCGATCCTGGCCTGCAGTATCGCGCCGCTGCACATGGGACACGGCTCCAAGGTGACATACATTTCGCAGTCGATGAGCCTCCAGCCACCGAGCTTATCACAGGCTTCCCTGATAGCAAGCACTTCGGCATGAGCCGTGGCGTCCTTTGACAACTCCCTTGTATTATGTGCGGCGGCGATTATCTCACCATTCCTGACTATGACCGCTCCAATGGGAACTTCATCCTCGTCAAAGGCTTTTTGAGCTTCTTCCAGAGCTTTTTTCATGAAAAATTCATTCATATGCATCTTACCCGCACAAAGCTGTTTTTTATTGTTTGCGGTTTACCTTGATATATTATCACTTAAGCCAATTCTTTGTCAATATGATTGCAATTAAGCTTTCTGGGATTGAATCCAGTCAATGCTTTAAATGATATATCCTTCCGTTTTGACATTTTCAAATTTAGAAAGTGGCTGTTGCAGAATATGGGAATGATACGGTGTAAGTATAGAGTGGCAGGTAAAAGATTCTTCGCTGCGCTCAGAATGACGCTTATCTGTCATCCTGAGCGTTAGCGAAGGATCTTGACCCGCAGAGAGCGGCACTAGACAATTACGTCGCATCATTCTGCTTTTGCGTACTCCCTTTTGTTATTAGATCCTTTCCCTTTCTTCATAATGTGTATGCAACAGCTCGTGAGCCAGTTTTCCGTATGGCTCACCAAGATATTTCTCATAAAGCTCCAGTACTTCTGCATTTTCATGGGATTTCCTTACCTTCTTGCTTCTGTCCTCTCTGTATATTGCCTGCTGACGCTTCTTTACTATCTCATCATTACCATGATGGTAGGGCTGGCCTCCTCCGCCTACACAGCCTCCGGGGCATGCCATGATCTCAATGGCATCGTATTGGGATTCACCTTCCCTTATGCTTTCAAGCAGTCTCCTGGCATTCCTGAGACCGTGGGCGATACCAATTCGTAATTCCTTGCCCCCCATGTCTACAGTGGCCTCCCTCAAGCCTTCCATACCTCTCAGCTGTTCAAATTCAACGTTTTTCAGCTCTTCTCCGGTTACCCATTCATAAGCTGTACGAATTGCCGCCTCTATAACGCCCCCTGTGGTTCCGAATATCACTGATGCACCGGTGGTTTCTCCCAGTGGTTTATCATATTCGCTGTCAGGCAGGCTCTCAAATTCGATCCCTGCCTCTTTTATCATATATCCAAGCACCCTGGTCGTTATCACTATGTCCACATTGTTACGGGCATCCTTGGTCAATTCAGGGCGCTTGGCCTCCGCTTTCTTTGCAATACATGGCATGATCGATACAACCACTATATTATCAGGATCGATGCCATTCTTCTCTGCATAGTAGGTCTTAACAATGGTCCCGAACATTATGTGCGGTGACTTGCAGGTGGAGGGCACCTCCAGAAGCTCCGGGAACTGGTGCTCGATGAACTTCACCCACGCAGGGCAGCAGCTGGTCAGTATTGGAAGTGTCTTGCTGTTTTTGATACGATGTATAAGCTCAGAAGCCTCTTCCATTATGGTAAGGTCAGCTCCGAAATCCGTATCAAAAACTGCATCAAAGCCCATTCTTTTCAAGGCCGTGACCAGCTTTCCGGTTACGATGGTACCCGGCTCCATTCCGAACATTTCCCCTATTGCGACTCTGATGGCAGGCGCAGTCTGGACAATAACATGCTTATCGGGATCATTTACAGCCTCCCACACCTTATCACTGTGACGTACCTCAGTAAGGGCGGCTGTTGGGCAAACAGCCACGCACTGTCCGCAGTAGGTGCAGGAGGATTCCACCATAGGTATGTTGAAGGCAGGCCCTACAAAGGCGTCAAAGCCTCGCCCTATCCCAGACAATATGCCGCAGGTCTGCATCTTGTTGCAGGCCGTTTCACAGCGCCTGCAGTAGATGCATTTGTTCGAGTCCTTTACTATGGCGTCGCTGGAAGTGTCCTTGGGGTAGTCCATCCGCTCCCCTTCCCACCTGATTTCCCTTACTCCCAGCTCTGCAGCCAGGGCTTGAAGCTCACACTCAAGATTTTTGGGGCAGGTGAAGCATTCATTGGGGTGGTTGGAAAGTAGCAGCTCCACAGCCATCCTTCGTGCAGTTATTGCACGGATGGTATCAGTCCTTACCTCCATCCCCTCCGTCATTTTGGTCACACAGGCCGGAACCAGTATATCTCTTCCCGGTGCTTCTACCATGCATACTCTGCAGGAAGCTGTCTGGTTCACCATTTTCAGGTCATGTAGATCCAGATGGCACAGAGTTGGTATCCTCACGCCCGCCTCATGGGCTGCTTCAAGAATGGTTATGCCTTCAGGTACAGTCAGTTCCTGGTCATTTATCTTTACTCTCAGCTTTTTTCTATTGTCCTCCATGTCTTCACCTCATCTCCATCTGTGGTTTGTTTTCCGGTTTATATCTTCCCGCTCCTCTGGGATGGTCAACATCCTTGACAAAATCCATGTATTCATCCCAGAAGTACTTCATTGTGCTGATCACCGGATTGGGAGCAGTCTGGCCAAGTCCGCAGAGTGAGCTGCCTTTTATCATGTACGCCAGCTGCTTCAATGCGTCAATATCCGCCATGGTACCCTTTCTGCTCGTTATCTTGTTCAGCAGCTCATACATCCGCTTGGTGCCTATCCTGCAGGGCGTGCATCTGCCGCAGGATTCATCCATGGTAAATTCCAGATAGAATTTTGCTATGTTCACCATGTTGTCCTTTTCATCCATTACTATCATTCCGCCTGAGCCCATCATTGAGCCTATATTCTTGAGGCTGTCGTAATCTATGGGAGTATCAAGATCCTTCTCTGTTATTACTCCCCCGGAAGGACCTCCTGTCTGTACTGCCTTGAACCTGCGCCCGCCCTGTATGCCTCCGCCGATATCATATATTATCTCCCTAAGGGTGGTTCCCATAGGCACCTCTACCAGCCCCACATTATTTATCCTGCCTGCCAGCGCAAACACCTTGGTTCCCTTGCTTCCCTCAGTTCCTATGGATGCAAACCAAGCTGCCCCTCTTGTGATTATCGGGGGTATGTTGGCAAAGGTCTCCACATTATTGACACAGGTTGGATAACCCCAGTAGCCTTCCTGGGCCGGATACGGAGGCTTGTAATTGGGCTCTCCCCGTTTGCCTTCACAGGAATTTATCAGGGCGGTCTCTTCGCCACACACAAAGGCTCCGGCGCCATATTTGAGCTCCACATCAAAGTTGAAGCCGGTACCAAAGATATCCTTTCCCAGAAGGCCTAGCTCTCTGGCCTGTACTATTGCGGTATTGAGCCTGGATATTGCCAGGGGGTATTCTGCTCGTATGTATATTATCCCCTTGTCGGCGCCTATGGCATAGCCGCCTATGGCCATTGCCTCCAGCACACTGTGAGGATCTCCTTCAAGTATGCTCCTGTCCATGAAGGCTCCAGGATCTCCCTCATCCGCATTGCATATGATGAATTTGGTTTCGCTATCCTGCTTTTTGGTTATCTCCCATTTCAATCCGGTAGGAAAGCCTCCACCTCCGCGACCGCGAAGCCCCGATCTTTTAACTTCATCTATCACCAGGTCTCTGCCCATCTCGCTTATTGCCTTACCCAGAGCTTCATAGCCCCCCAAAGCGATATACTCATAGATATCCTCAGGATTTATAAGCCCACAGTTTCGTAAAGCCACCCGCAGCTGCTTCTTATAAAAAGGCATGTCCTCCTGTTTGTCGATTTTCTCTTTTTCACTGGGCTCCCGGTATA
This sequence comes from uncultured Clostridiaceae bacterium, assembly GCA_964574195.1. Lineage (GTDB taxonomy): Bacteria > Bacillota > Clostridia > Lutisporales > Lutisporaceae > BRH-c25. Next base: position 34,144 of record CAZNMO010000019.1, read on the forward strand.
AAAGTCTCTCGACCTTCCTGCCTTTTATGATGTGCTCGTCTACGATATCCTTAACATCCTTGGGACTGACACGCACATAAAACACGTTATCCGGTTCGATCTTGACTATAGGGCCCTGCTCACAGAAACCGAAGCATCCTGTCCTTACTACCTTAACCTCCTCTCCATAGCCGCGAGCTTTAATTATAAGCTCCAAATTCTTGATAACCTTGTCACTTTCACTTGCCAAACAGCCTGTGCCTCCACAGACCATTATATTTGTACGGGCTGCTGCCATATGAACCCTCCTTTGTATACTTTGTTATCATGCCCTTTCAAAATCCATGTTCAGGATCAGCTCCTTAACGGGATCGCCTGATTTCAGATGACTTTCGATTATTCTGTGCACTTTGTCCTTCTTCACATTTCCATATAGAGTCGGTTTCTGTCCCGGAATATTTACCTGAACAGTCGGCTCGGAATGGCAATAGCCTATACAGCCCACAGGTATGACCCGGATATTGTCCAGCTTTTCCCTGGCAAGCTCATCAACAAATTCATTCAGGGTCTCTCTTGCTCCGGATGATATTCCGCACGTAGCCATTCCTACCAGTATTTCGATTTTACCCGTTTCTGCCTCTCCACGCTGACGAAGGCTGACCTTCCCCGCATGTTCCTCCCTTATCTTTTTTAGTTCTTCCAGTGATTTTATACTCATCTCATACTCTCCTAACTGCGATATGTATTGATGATCTCATCAATATCCTCTTCCTTTACGCGTCCGAAAACCCTGTCATCGACCATGACTACAGGAGCCAATCCGCATGCTCCGATGCACCTGACATCCTTAAGGGTAAAAAGTCCGTCCTCAGTTATTTCATTGGACTCAATATTCAGCTTTTCCTTCAGCCTCTCGATTATCTTGTCCGAGCCCCTTACAAAGCAGGCAGTCCCCAAGCATACACTCATAGTATGCTTCCCTCGGGGCTTTGTGGTGAAGTAAGAATAAAAGCTTACTACACCGTATACCTCAGCTCCCGGAATTCCCAGCTTCCTGGCTACAAAAAGCTGCACGTCCCTTGGCAAGTATCCGAAGATCTCCTGTGCTTTATGCAGTATCTTTATCAATGCACCCCTGTTAGTCTCCAAGCTATCTATAAAGCCTTCCAGTTCATCAAATTTCTCTTTTGGAAATTCCTCTTTTGTAGGCTCCATCACATCTATTGCCTGAGGCTTGGTCAATGCAAACACCATCCTTCCATATAAAATCCAATGCATAGTATGCCCTAATAATTAGAAAACATAGATTAGTAGCTTTACTTATAATAAAAAAACCCGAGAATTTTTTCTCAGGTTTTCACCATTATTTCTGTTACAGCTAAATTTGTATCCGTCCTATATAATTTGCGGCGGATATACGCTAATGTAGATTGTTTCCGCCGCAAAGAAAATCAAGGTAACACAAATCTGTTTCA
>CAZNMO010000020.1:0-6410 GCA_964574195.1 uncultured Clostridiaceae bacterium
AATGCTGACCTTCAGATCAGCTATCTTTGTATAGAAATACTCCGGCGGAAAGGATTGGAATTCCACGCCATCATTCATAAGCTCAGTAGCTTCCCTGGATATTTGTGTCAGCTTGTCTACATCGGCGGATTTTATCTCCACCCTCTGGTAAAGCCTGTAGGCAATTATATTATTGGTATACTGCCCGTTATAATTCATCTCATATATTGGATTTGTATCTATTGATGAAAACACCATATCCTTCTCATCAATACCCTTTCCTTTCAGATAGCTCTTTACCTTTTGGGAATCAGCCTTGAGCTTTGCATATGCCTCCGGCATCACCGGAGACTGGCTTGAGAAGCTGCCCTTCCAAACTATCAGGTCAGACTTGAGCTGCTGCTTTGCAGAGCCGGTAACTGTTATGGATCTGGTCCCCTTTATCTCCACCAGCCCATTGGTGGCTATTACTGTTGACGCTATCAGCCCTGCAGATAGTATCAGCGCCACCAGTACCAGTGCGATGTATTTTTTGTTATCCTGGTTCATAATGCTCCTCCTTTACATATTATAAACTTCACTTTTTTCTCGCATATTTCCCAGGAAATATGCAACATTCGACCTTTTATCTCTTATACAGGCATTATGCCTTTTCCATATATACCCTACTTCCGCTGCCATTGGCTCCCGGAGCCTCAACTATCAGCCGTCTTGTTATCCTTGCCTTCATTTCAGGCACATGGCTTATAAGCCCTATGACCCGTTCCCGGGTACTCAACCTTTCCAGCGAGTCTATCACAGTGTCCAGCAGAGTCCCATCCAAGGTTCCAAAACCTTCATCCAGGAAAAAGAATTCCAGAGGACTTTGCCCTTTAAGCTGTATCTGGGAGGATAATGCCAACGCAAGTGCCAGTGAGGTCAGGAAGGTTTCACCTCCTGAAAGCGTTGTCACTAATCGTCTCATGCCACCATTGGAGTCGTCACGTATGACAAAACCATTCTCGGTATCCAGCTCCAGGCCATATCTGTGCCTCGTCAGCGTTCCCAGTGTTTCGGAGGCTTCCCGGGCTATATATCTCAGGCGCTCCTCTGATATATACTCTATGAAGCCATTGCCCTTCAGCAGGTTCTTGAAGAGCTCAAGATGCTCCTTTTTTCTGGAATGCAGCTTATGCTCGCTGCTCAGTGAAAGCCAGCTTTCATAATTGGCCCTGATGGTTTCATACCTGTTCCTTGCACTTTCGAAGAGACCTATGCAGCTTTCCTTAGCATCCTTAAGCTCCTGGTACCTGCTGCTGGTTTCCATCCAGCGCTCCTCTGTTATGAGCCTTCCCCTCAGCTTCTTTTCCACTACTCCCACATGAGCTTTGATGCTGTTTAAAGCCTCTTCATACTCCTTTATGGCCTGCTCCTGCTCCAGAAGCTTTTCCTCCGGCAAATAAGCCTGCCTTACCTGGTCAATACCGGCAAAACCCTTTAGGGCAAGCTCCTTCTCCAGTCTCTGCACATCCATGCTGAGCTTCTCCCTGTATATTTCCATTTGTTTTTCCTTGACCGTCTTGTCTTTGACTTTTTTCTCAAAACTTTCCCTGTTTGCATTCAGAAGCTCCTGAGCATCCTGCTCAGCCTTTTCCAGCGCTTCAATTTCCTGCTCCGTCTTTGCAAGCTCGGAATTTATATCAAGGCCTCCAAGCAATTCCGCAATTTCCTTTTCCTTCTCCTCCTTACGGTACTTATAGCCCCTACCTTCGGCAGTATTCTCAGAAAGCTTATCCTGTTCCAGCTTCTTCGCCGCTTCCGACTTCTCAATTTCCCGTCTCAGTTCATTGATCACGCTCTCATCCGACTGCAGCCTCCTATAAAGCTCCTCCGCTTTAAGGTCATTCTCCTTTAGCCTCTCCAACTCGGCTTTGGCGCCAACTACCCCCATATCAGAGATAATTTCGGTATATTTTCTGTGTCTCTCTGTATATTCCTCTTCTGCTGTCATGCAGGACTTTTTCTGCTCCTCCAGGTGTTTCCTGCCTGCTTCCAGCTGGGAAGTCTTTCCGCTGCTTTCCACCTTGTACCGGTTATAAGCTTCAGAGGCTTTCCTTTGTATTTCCTCCAGTACAGCCAGAACAGCCTCCCATTCCTCCACGCCTTTGAGCCTTTCCTGCTTCTCACCGGACATGATATCAAGCTTCTTTTCCAGCAGGGATATTGACAGTTCTCTATAATCCTCCGGCAGCCTGTCTGCCAGCTCTTCATTCTCCTGCTGCCTGCTTTTTATCTCATCCACCAGCTCTTTCTTCTGACTCTGTAGATTATTATGCTGCTCTGTCAGCTTTATTCCTTCGCTTTCCAAAGCCCTGACCTCTCTATCAAGTCTTTCTGTCAAAGCTGCTGCTTCCTTCAGGCTATCCTGCAGCGACTTGATATCCTCACCTGCCCAATGGGCAGCAGGGCTTGGATGTGAAGTTGATCCACAAACAGGGCAGGGTTCGGCTTCCTTGAGGCCTTGGGCCAGAACGGCTGCGCTGCTACTGTCCAGTCCCCTGCGTTTTTCCTCCATTTGCAGCCTTGCCTTCTCAAGCTCAGATTGTTTTTGAGCCTTTTCAAGCTGCAGCTCCTCCAGCTTTTTTCCCAAGGCTGAAAGCTGCCTGACATTATCCGGCATTTTAGCTTCAAGCAGTTCAATATCCTTCCTCTTCTGTCTCATGGAATCAGTTATTGATTTTATCCCGTAATACCTTGTCTCTGCTTTCAGAATATCATTTCTGTCCCATCGGTTGGAGGCCTTATGCTTCTCGTATTCCGATCCGGCCTTCTCCAAAGCCTCATATAATCGCCGGCCTACCTCCTCCAGGCTGAAAAGCTCCTGCTCCTGTCTGGTGATACCGGCTAACAGCTCACTGTACCTGGCGTTCTGCTGCTCCGTTGCCTGTTTTGTCCGTATAAGCTCCTCCTCCAGAGCAGCAGCCTTCTGGACCTTATCCCTGTAGCCTGCTTCCACCTTAAGCTCTGCAGCTTGCAGCTTCCTGTCCTCCAAAGCCTTCAGGGACTCTTCCAACCTTGCCTTGTACCCTGCTGTCTGCTCTTCCCACTGATCTACCTTCTTTTTTATCATCACATATTCAGCTCTCAGCCTCTGAAGGAGCTTTTCCATTTCCTCCAGCTCCTGCTTGGTCTGCAGGGCTTTTGTCAGCTTTGTCCTGTGCTCTATAAGCTTTGGTACCCTCTCTTGCCGTTCTGCCTTTGCAAGTTTGTGCTCCGACTCTCTTTTCCCAAGCTGTTCCCCAAGTCCCTCAAGGTCTTGCAGCAGCTGCTCCAATTCCTGCTCTGTGGTCTTCAGCTCTGCCTCAGTCTTCTCCAGGTCACTGATCCTGTCTCCAAGGCTTTGGGCTGACAGTGCGCTTTTGTGTCGGATCCTCAGTTCGTCTATTTCCGATGCCTTCTCAAGGAGACCCTTCAGCTTCCCTTCAGCCTCCTTATGCTCTGCTGTAAGCTCCCATACTTCTTTGGCCTCACCATACTCTGCTTCTGTCGACTTAAGTGCCGTATCAACCTTCAGCCTTTGTTCCGCTGCTGTCTCCATAGCGGCCTTCGATTCCTTCAACGAGTCCTCCGAAATGTCTCCAAGCATCGACAAGGCTCCTTCTATGCCCGCAAGCTTGTTTCTCAGCCTGGAAAGCTTCCTGTTCACCTTATCGGTCAGTTCCCTTCCATACTCTTCAAGATAAAATATTCTCTCCAGCATTTTTGTCTTGTCTCCTTTGGGGGAGAGCAAAAATTCCTGGAATTTATTCTGCGGCAGCACCACCGATCGGGTGAAGTCATCAAATTGCAGTCCTATCAGTTCGACTACCGCGTCATTCACATCTCCCAGCTTGTCTGCCAGGACGATGTCCCCCGCAGGATCCAGTTCTATCAGTCTGCAAACCTTTGATTCTATAGAGCTTTCGGAATCCTTTTTCCTTTTGTACTGCCGTTCCACTCTATAGGTCTTCCGGACCTTTTCCCTCACAAGATCAAAGGTAAATGATACTCTTAACGCTGTAGCTGACATATTTATAATGCCTTGGGTGCCTCTGTTCGCCCTCTGTACATTTCCATAAAGTGCAAGGGTCAAGGCATCCAGTATTGTTGACTTCCCGCTTCCGGTAGGCCCGAAGATCCCAAAAAGGCCCATATCGCCCAGCTTGTCAAAATCCACGCTCTGTGCCTCTTTAAAGCTTTGCAGCCCTTCAACCTCAAGATACCTGGGCCTCATCAACCTCACCTCCGGACAGTATTTCTTCTTCGTCTGTTTCTCCATTTACAACTTCAAGAAAGGTCTCCAGCATATCTTCGGCCGCTTCCATACCCGTCCTGTATCTGTAATAATCCTTGAAAAGCTCCTCTATTTTCTTCCCTTCACGGCTTTCGAAGCTAATCTCGCTTTCCTTCATATCGGCAACTACCGGTCTTATGTTGATTATCCCTGGATTAAGCTCTCTTAGCCTCTTTTGCTCCTCCATGGTCAATACTCTGTCGGTATGTATCTCCAGGTCTATCCAGGCATTCATGTCTCTTCCCTCTTCGCACCACGACAGCGCTTCCTCTATTCCGTTCCTGGCCCGCCATTGCTTAAGAGGCCTTCCCGACTTAAGGAATACCTCCGTTACCTCCGCAGCTTTGCCCGGCAGGGCATCGACCAAGTACACCAGCTTGCTGTAATCAGTCTCTGAAAAGCTGTAAGCAATAGGAGAGCCGGAATAATAAGTAGGCGAAGGTGCACTTTTTATCCTCTGAGGTCTGTGAAGGTGCCCCAGGGCAATAAAATGAGCATTGTCAGGAAGCCTTGACGGATCTACCACCAGGGCCCCTCCCAGCTGCCTTTCAGAATCCGAGGTCTTACCGTCCCTAAGGTATAGATGGCTGACCACCAGATTCACGGTATCCTCCCTGAAATTACAGCTCAAGCTGCTGAGCAGCTCTGCAATCTTGTCTGAATACGCCTCCTGGAGCCTGTCTTCCCTGGCTTCAAAGGATATAAGCTGTTCCAGCCTGGATTCGGAAGGATAGGGAAGTGTGATTATCACAGCACTATGTTCAAGGCCGGCAGGCTTGATCTCCAGCCAGCCCGGTCCGGACTGCAATATGCTGCAGCGTCCGGGGCTGCTGTACAGAGGCGCATCGCTGCCCGGATATCCCAACAGCACTATGCTGTTCTTGTATGCCAGGGGGCTGGCCGCACACAGCCTGTCAGGGCTGTCATGATTGCCTGCTATTATGACCACGGCTCTGGTCCCCTTTGAATTCAACCTGTCCACGGCGTCATAAAACAATTCCTCCGCTGCTGAGGATGGATTGTATGTATCAAAGATATCGCCGGCCACCAGTACCAGCTCCACCTTCTCGCTATCGGCAATGGAGCATAGCTCATCAATGAACCGTTTTTGCTCCTCCAGCCTGCTTATATTTTCAAGAGTCTTGCCCAGGTGCCAATCTGACGTATGAAGTATTCTCATTGCTGCACCTCCTTGGTATTGTCCGTTTCCAGCCTTTTTTTTCATAAAATGTCTTATCTTTATTCTATCGGATAATCCGGGAAAATACAATTCGATGTGAAGTTAACATAATGCATACGCTTCATATTTCACCACATAAAAAGGCCCGGCATAAGCCGGGCACATTATTTCAATATTCCTATCTTATTAAGAGGCCATACTCTGAATACCGCTTTTCCCTGAAGGTTGTCGCCATCAATGAATCCAACGGATTCAAATCTACTGTCCCTGCTGTTTTCACGGTTATCACCCATCACCATGTAATAGCCCTCCGGTATGGTCGTCTTCTGAAAGCCAAAGTCCGGTGTCGGGGATTGCGTAAAGTCAGGCTCCAGCAGCTTGTCATCAATATATACCCTGTTGTCTTTGATCTCAACGGTTTCACCGGGAAGTCCCACAATTCTCTTTATCAGATTCAGGTGCTCCAGTTTATCCTGCTTGCTGTCAATTACTACTATATCTCCTCTTTCCGGCTCACCTACAAGGTAATTGACTCTCGAGATTATCAATATCTGACCTTCATGGAGTGTCGGCTCCATAGAAATGCTCATGGCAAATGCAGTTCTGAATATAAAGGTCCTGAAAATAACTGCCAGCAATATTGCCAGAAGTATCGTCTTTATCCATGAATATATTTCTTTCTTTGTCTCCGTGTCAAAACTCAAGCATATCCACCTCTTTATTATTTTCTATCGATAAGTTCAGACTGTAAAGCAGTCAAATCGTAAAAGTCCTTCTGCTGCAGTGTTTGGAAAAGCTTATCCCTCTCAGCTGCCATCCCATTATGATCATAAGCTATACATAGATTCGCAGCTATCTGAAGATCTTCGCCGTCATACTCGTATGCTTTTTTCGCATATTCCAGCCCCCGATTATTATCGCCCCTCGCAAGCTCCAGCT